>DAOQVG010000065.1:0-7986 GCA_035341435.1 Smithellaceae bacterium | reverse complement strand
TTTCTTTGTGCTGGCCTTTTTTGTAGCTGCTTTCTTTGTTGCTACTTGTTTTGGTTTAGGATTCTTCTTTTCTTCAATGGCGTTTTGGATACTTGATATGATCTCTTCTTTCGATCCTGAATCTTTCATCGCCGTCAGGAATACGGCATCAAACCCCATTTTCTTTAATTTCGGAACATTGTCCGGTGCAATAATTCCTCCGATTATGAAAGCCGTTTCTTTCTTTATTCCTTTATCCTTCGCTGCCTTCATCATAACATTTCCCAGCGCTATTTCACCGCCGCTAAAAGTACAGATGCCAATAACATTAGCGGATTCCTGAATTGCCCTTTCGATAATATTCTGGGGAAGAGCGTTTCCCATGATAATTGCTTCCATTCCTTCCGATGTCAGCATGCCTGAAATTTCTATTATCTCGCGCGAATGCGTCTCTAATGGAAACTGGGCCATCAGAACTTTCGTTTTTCCATCATTTTCCATATTATATAAACCTCCTTAGATCATGTAATTCAGGAATATTTTAATGAACGGTGCATTCTCGCGGCCCTTCAAGCTCACAAACCCTTTTAGATTGAGATAGACCAGACCCTATCATTTCATCCAGCGTCAGAGATCAAGTCATTTTTATTCGCACACATGAAGGAATTTTAGTCACTAATAAATCCTTCATCATTTTGAACGGTAAAGCGGCTTCAAAGGTGAGAAATCTTTCCGGATTTTCGAGAAGCCAGAATTATATAATTTTTGATAACAGCTAAGATAGCTGCGGTAAATGATATTACCGCAGCTACCTTTTTTTATAACTTAATTTTTAACATTCTTGTTGATGCAATCTACGATTTCAGCCTTTGTTGCTGACAGGAATGCACCAGAGAACCCAATTTTTTCCAATTCAGGAATGTCTTTGGGCGGGAAAATGCCACCAATAAGGAATACCGTCTTCTTGTCGATGCCGGCTTTTTTAGCTGCATCCATCAAGTCTTTACCCAGCGCCAGTTCACCACCACAGTAGGTGCTGATCCCGACGACATCACAGGATTCCTGCATTGCGGCTTTTACTATATTATCAGGAAGAGCATTGCCCATCATGATTACTTCCATACCCGCATCCCTCAGCATACCAGCGACGGTAATAAGGCCGCGGTTATGTGTCTCTAACGGAAACTGGGCCATCAGCACTTTTGTCTTTGCCATAATGTATAAACCTCCTTAGATCATTTAAGAATATGTTATGAATAGATCGGTGATTTCCAGCTGCCGAAAGCTTTTATAAAGGCTCTGCGCATTTCACCCTTTGTTACATCTGCTCTAGCGCAATCGACGCACAGCTTCATTACATTCTCACCTGAATTCTTGGCATCTTCCAATGCTTTGAGAGTTGCCTGAGCTTTTTCGTTGTCTCTGCTCGATCTGATGCGCGCCAGCTTAGCAGCCATTGCATCGGCAAGTTTCTGATCGTATTCTTTAACCCAGATCTCGGGCATCTTGAGGTTCGGATCACGGAAGTAATTACGTGCGACGACTTTAATTGTTCCGTCTTCAATCATTGCCTGCTCGGCCTGGATGTATTTCATAACTTTTTCATGCAGCCAGCCTTTGTCTACTGCTTCTACCAAGCCGCCCAACTTTTCGATCTCATCGATTTCATTAATGATCATCTGTTCACACTTGTTGGAAAGAGCTTCTACATAGAAGGAACCGGCCATCGGGTCGACTACCTGACAGATCTGAGTTTCAGCTTCCAATACCTGCTGAGTTCTCAGAGCCAGAAGGTTGGCTTCTTCCGACGGAACGGAGAAGGCTTCGTCATAACCATCAACATGCAGGGACTGTGCTCCACCCAAAGCCGCCGCCAGCGCATGATAAGCTGAACGGACAACGTTGGTCAGAGGTTCTTCACGCATCAAAGAAACACCGGAAGTCTGGACATGGCACTTCAACCAGGTTGCACGGTCTGTCTTGCAGCCGAATTGATATTTCAAAATTCTGTGCCACAGACGGCGAACTGCTCTCATTCTGGCTACTTCTTCGAAGAAGTCATTGGCGGGAGCCCAGAAGAAGGCAAGTCTCTGGCCGATGAAGTCGGCATCATTACCACGTTTCATCTGCTCTTTGAGAATATCGATACCATTGGCGATGGCTACGGCCATTTCGGTAACACCGCTGGCGCCCCATTCTCTGAGGTTGTAACCGTTCAGAGTAACGAAATTCCACTTAGGTACATTCTTTCTGATGAATTCGATATTGTCGTTCATTATGCGGAAGTCATCACGCGGCGGAATGTATTCGATAGCACTGCGCACAACGCTCTCCATAATGAAGTCGTTCTGTGAGCTGCCCATCAGAGTATCCCAGCTGATACCACGGCGTTCTGCTGCTACCAGGTAGAACGGCAGAATGATCGAGGTGTTGCGCGGGAAATGGGTAACGATGGAAGCGCTGACTTTATCGACGGGAATGTCTTTGTAGATTTCCATCATGTCTTCGGTGCAGTCAACGGGAACACCGACTGTTCCGACCTGTCCCAATGCTTCCGGCTCATCCGAGTCGAACATCTGAACGGTGGCAAGGTCCAATGCGAGGTTTGATCCTGTTGAACCGCGCGACAAGAGCCACTTTATTCTCGCGTTAACTTCCTGAGGAGAACCGGCGGCTGACAGCTGTCTCAATGTCCATGCTTTGCCGCGGTACATATTGGCATGCAAGCCACGTGTAAACGGTGCCTGACCGGCGTATCCCAGATCGTTTTCATAATCTAAATCTGCTACATCCAGCGGTGTGTAGGTCAGATCTCTCGGAATGTCCGATCCCATAATTGTCTTGGGGATCACTGTATAAGTTTTTCTATCTTTCTCTGCGACAACTGTGTTTTTCCATGTCTCGAAGCTCGCCTTAATTTTCTCCAGGGCTTCTTTGCTGTACAGCGGCGTTCTGTTCTGTGATTTAATAACATCATTCAGAATTTCTTTTGTGGTTTTTCCACTCATTTCCGTCCTCCTTTAAGATACTTCCGTTAATGTCAAAATTCCCCTTACCGTTTTTTTGCTTCCTACGATAAAACCTCCTTTTCTCTTTTGTTTATAACCTCTGCTTACCGCTTCTTTTTTATGTACTACCTTTCAGCCGTCAAATTACCGCCATCGACGGCATATTTGTTTTTTCATACAGTATTATCATCGACCCCGGTCACCTGAAGAGACCTCATTATTTTCCGACCTTTATCGCTTTCCGGAAAGATGTTTGAAATGTGTACCCAACCAGTCGATTATTTGCAGGGCTGACGTATGCGGGTCTACCTTTCGTAACGCAATCTTGTTGACCATGTCATCGAGTTTACCTTCTGAGGCAAACTCCTGGTTACAAAAATCACTGACATAGCATTCCACATTTTTCAGCAGTTCTTCTCTTGCACTTATTTTCTTGCGCTTTTCCATTTCACCGCTGGTCAGCAGATATTCTCTATGCTTGATAAATTCGTCGGCCAGTTCATCCGCACCTATCTTCTGAACCGCCTGGGTAAGAACAATACTCGGCTTCCAGGAGTTTGGTAAACGCTCACGCATTCCCAGCATAAATTCCACTCTGCCAACTACATTCCCTGCACCTTCTTTATCCGCCTTATTGACAACAAAAATATCTGCAGCTTCCAGAATACCGGCCTTGATGATCTGCACCTGGTCACCCGAATCCGCCGACAAAACCAAAGCCGATGAATCAACAATCTTGGTAACCTCTACTTCTGATTGCCCGACACCAACCGTTTCCACAATAACGACGTCCTTACCCATGGCATCCATAATGTGGACCATGCTGATAGTCGATTTCGACAATCCGCCTCTCCAACCCCGCGAAGCCATGCTGCGAACAAAGACGCCATTATCTGTGATATGATCCTGCATTCTCACCCGGTCACCCAGAACGGCGCCGCCTGTAAACGGACTTGTGGGGTCAACAGCAACTACACCAACAGTCAAATCTTTTTTTCTGAAAGCATAAATCAAACTGTCGATCAAGGTACTCTTACCAACACCTGGAGGTCCGGTAAGGCCGATCACGTGCGCCCTGCCGGTACTGGGAAAAAGCAAGCCCAACTCTCTGAGTGCTTCAGGCTTTTCATCTTCGACACCCCGCATGAGCGTTGCAGCAGCTAAAACATCACCTTCTAAGATTTTCGTTACATTTTTCATGGGCTCTCCGAATAAGTTATTCTTTATATTCCTTAAAAAATAATTGTCAAGAATTTTATGTAATTTATCAGGTCTAATCCCTAATAAACATTAAGGAACAAATTATAACCCTGGATTCCAAGGTTCGTATTCGTGATTGTTACTTCTCGAGGACTGCTTTGAACTTGTAATATGCTCGGCAAGGCAGGTAGCGTCGCTGAAACGAACATGCTGCCGACTTTGTAAACAGATGCCTTATTATCTGATGCGCGAGTAAGAAGTGCCCCCCGAATAACCGGCGCCTGATAAGGCTATCGCATCTGCTTGGTTAAGAAGCCACCTCAATTGTTCTTTTCTTTACAGCGGTTTCTTAGTTACAAGTTGTCTTATTGTACACACCAATATACAAGCTAAAATGATTTGTCAAGAAGTATATGAAAAATTTTTAAGTTATGGAACAACCGAGAAGCTGTTATCCGTAACGTTCCAGTCCAGATAAAAAATCTTGGTATCTCCGGATTTGAACACGGCGACCCGGCGACCCGACATCACCAGAACGCTCTCCCCGCTGTTGAAATCGAGGTCCGGTTCCTTGCCCGTACGGTTATTGACGATTAGCGGCAATCCCGTCTCCTGCGTACGGGCTTCCCAGTAACCGTTTGGTCCCATGTGTCCAACCTGCGGCCAGTTTGCCGGTGACAGTAGAATCCGGGCGCCCTGCATTTTATGGCGCGAGGAAACATCAGCCTTGTAGGAATCGGCACAGATGAGCAACCCGACAGGAATTCCGTCAACAATAAAGAGGTTGTTTTCCTGCCCCGGCGTCGCCCAGTTTTCCGCAGGTCCGTTAACGACCCGGTGTTTACGATACGTGCCCTGAATCACACCGTCTTGTCCGATCACGGCGACACTGTTGTGCAGCTTCCCGGTGGTGCTGTCCCTTTCGGCAATTCCAATGAACAGGGTAACCCGATTGTTACGTGCTATGCTGGCAAGTTTGCGTACCCACTCATTGGGGAAGTTTTCAATCCAATCTATCCCGATCTTCTTCACAAATCCATAACCGGTCTCGGCCAGTTCCGGAGTTATTATCCAGTCGGCTTTTCGTGCCGCCGCTTCACTGATCGCGGCCTCGATCCGTTTGCGGTTATGTTCTATTTCACCCGGCCGTGCATTAAAATGTACCAGGGCGATGCGGATAGCGTCAGGTGTCTTGTTCCTGACGTTATCAGCAGGGTCAGCACACCAACCATTGTCGACCACCCTCAGTCCCAGTAACAAAATCACTGACAATACTAAAATTACTTGAATACGCATCAGTTTCCTGCGAGCATAAGAAATTAGCGGTCCGTTGCAGTTCATTTTATAAAGTACCCCGAAATTTTCCATATACCATCGTCCTCCAGTTTGGAAGTGACCGTCTCTATGGCCCCTGTTTTGTTCTCAAATACCGTATTGAATTCAATGATCACATACTCGCCATCAGGCACGCCCGGTAGTTTTTTTGTATAAAGGCTTCTGTAAAATTGTCTGGAAACCTGTTTGCCAAGCGGATTACGTGCCGAATTAATCATTGTTATCCACTGTTCCTGCTGTACCGACTGTCTGAATATTTTGGAAGCATATTTCCAGCTATCTGCAAATCTGCTGTCATCAACCATTTTGAGCCATTTTATTGCCGAGTCCTTCGCCAGCTTTTCTCTCCTGCTGTTTTCGGTTACGTAAGGTTTTGCGCCGGGCAGCAGGAAACCGTTCTGTTTGCCCAATGCCTCCACAACAGCCTCATATGTTGCCTTGCCGATCATTTCACCAATTTTGCTATGCCCGCCTGTGTAGGTAGCCTTCGGCCCGGTAACCCCCGAAACAACTATTATGCTGTCCGTACCTGTTCCGGTTGCCTGCACACTTTTGGTGTAGCTGCTGGGCACCTTCAGGTCTTCCAGCGCTGCGGTCTTGGCTTCCGTCATCGTAATTATGGCCCGCGCCATGGCCCCGTCGGTCAACACTGCATTGGTTAAAAGCATAATATTAATCGTCCCCTTGGGCTCCTCCCCTTCTATATGCGAGCTTTCATCAACACCGGTTCTGATGGCGTTGGTCCTGGCCCCGCCTGTCGCCAGCACTGTAACGGTGAACGGCTTGAATTCTTTGGTGACAACAGCCAGGTTATCCATATTGGCAGCCGTCGCCATCTTATTGATGTCGCTTTTTTTCAACTTCAGATCATCGGCAACCTTTTGCTGCACGAATTCGGTATAAAGTTTACCGCCGCGCCCGTCCTGTGACATGAATTTCTCACTGACCTTCTGCCAGAGCAAGGGATGTGCAGAATGGTTCAGGACGGCATAAGCATCCACAAAACCGTCGAGCGTTCCCAGAGTTCGCCGCTTTTCGGCGAACTGCACAATCAGGGATTTTTCCCAGAGTCCGTCGCGCTCGGCTTTTAACACATAAGCCCTGGCCCGCAGATTTTCCGGAATTTGAATATCCGCAGCCAGCAGCAGCGCCGGCAGCATAACTAAAGTTAAAACAACAACTATTAATTTACGCATCAAATCCTCCTGTCATCAGTTTGCTGAAAATTCAGTTATTTTGAATCCCTTCTCCAAAGCAATCTGAAGGGCCGCGCCATAGGCGACGGTGAACTGAGGCTTGGGGAAGACTTTTATCTCGCGCCCCAACTCATCCATCAAGAACTGATGCAAACCTTCATTTAAAGCCGGTCCACCGTCGAAGTAAATTTCGTCTTCCATATTGAGAGCGGCCGACATGGTTCCAATACGGTTGGCTATGGACAAATGGATTCCGGCAATAACATCATTGATATCCGTTCCGGAACTCAAGAGGGAAACCAGTTCGGTTTCGGCAAAAACAGCGCACGTACTGTTAATCACGGCGGGTGCGGCACTCTGCATACTTCTGGAACTAAATTCATTTAAAGGTATGTCCAGAATTCTTTCGGACATTTCAAAAAAACGGCCGGTTCCCGCAGCACACTTGTCATTCATCTTGAAATCGACTACCTTACCGCTGCCGTCAATTTTGATTATCTTGATGTCCTGACCGCCGATATTTATAATCGTTCTGGCTTTGCCCCCGCTGGCGATATGTGCGCCCAGAGCATTAGCGGTTATTTCGTTTACCTTTTTCCCGGACAGGCCAAACAGAGACTTGCCGTACCCCGTGGTTGCTATCCCGGCAATATTCTGCTCCGGCAAGGAAAGTGCAGCCAGTCCTTCCTTGAATAATTTTTCACCTACTCCGGCGCTGAAAGCCGTAGAAGGTTGGGTCTGCGACCAGACCATTGCACCGTTTTCGACAAAGACCAGTTTAATTGCCGCAGAACCGATATCTATTCCTACCGTTATCATCACGTCACCTTTTTTATTGAATTACTGCGCTGAACGCTTCCAATCGCAGCAGCAGACTTTTACTGTCCTCACGCGACTGGTCGGTTTCAATGCGCAGAAAATGAAAACCATTCTCCCGGAGCACTTGCTCCATCTGGAAACTGCACAGGTCATAGGGATGACATCCCTTGAGGATATGCAGGACAAGGCCAGAAATATTCCTGTCCCGCATTGTCGCCATGATATTATCCAGCCGTCTTTCATTATCCGCATAAGTCGGGCAGCTGCAGCCCAGATGAGACTGCTCTGCCAAAGCCTTTAACAGGGCATACTCCGAATTATCTTCAGCCAAAGGAACACCGGCCAGGATGCGCTCCGAGGTGCAAAGCTCGTCGGCCGCCACATGAATGCCTGCATCCTCCAGCAGCTGTGGAATCTTCAGATTGGGAAACATCACCGGGGAGCCGGCC
>DAOQVG010000064.1:0-8012 GCA_035341435.1 Smithellaceae bacterium | reverse complement strand
GAAGCCGGCGTACGAAATCTGGAACGTGAAATCGCCAATATATGCCGTGCAGTGGCGTCCATGGTCGCCGAAGGCAAAATAAAGTCGAAAACAATAACTGTTAAAGACATACCCAAATATCTGGGTCCCGTCCGCATATTGACGGATATCGATTCGCGCATCGCCAAGCCCGGCGTAGCCATAGGACTGGCCTGGACGCCGGCGGGCGGCGACATGCTGTTCATCGAAGCAACGGCCATGAAAGGAGACAAAGGATTGACCCTTACCGGCCAACTGGGCGATGTAATGAAAGAATCGGCAAGTGCGGCTTTGAGTTTCATTCGCAGCAACGCCGCCGCGCTGGGTATTGCCGAGGATTTTTATAAAAACACGGATATCCATATTCATGTGCCGGCGGGCGCAATTCCCAAAGACGGTCCTTCCGCCGGAGTTACCATGCTTACCGCTTTGACGTCGCTTTTGACCGGCCGTAAAGTCAAAAAAGATCTGGCGATGACCGGAGAAATAACCCTGCGCGGAGCGGTTTTGCCTATCGGAGGGATTAAGGAAAAAGTGCTGGCGGCCTACCGCGCCGGTATTAAAACCATTATTCTACCCGAATGGAACCGCAAAGATATGGAAGACGTTCCGGCTAATATCCAAAAGGCCATTAAATTCCATTTCGTCAATGATATGATGGATGTATTGAAACTGGCGCTGGAAGAGGCCGAAGGCAGCCCGAACTGATCCGCCGGCGGACTGCGGCGAACCGGCAACGAGAATGCTGCTGCAAATAAAAGGGAATGCTTTATATTGGGAAGTGATGTAAGCGTATTTTACTGTGTGATCCTTTTTGCCTTCTATTCTTTTTGGGGTTGGGTAGTTGAGGTTATTTATCGTTCCGTGACACAGCGGCGTTTTGTCAATGCCGGGTTTTTATTCGGGCCGTTTGTTCCCCTTTATGGTTTTGGCGCCGCCGCTGTAGTCGTTCTGGAATGTTTTTTTTCCGGCTGGCATATTATACTTCGCTTTATCATTTTAGGCGTTGCGCTCACCGTCTTGGAATATCTGGTCGGTTTTTTTGCTGAAAAGATATTTAAACTGAAGCTCTGGGATTATTCGGAAAACAAACTGAATCTGCATGGCCGGGTATGCCTTCATTTTTCCGTGATCTGGGCTGTATTCGCCATGATCTTCATTATGTTTATTCACCCGGCTACCCTGGATAAGGTAAAATTACTGGATGGGATATATGTCAAAGCAGCGGCCGTGTTATTTTTTGTCTACTTTGTTGTCGATTACACCGTCTCCCTGATCTCGCTTGTCGACTTCCGCAGAAAAGCCACTTACCTCTATGTTGAATATCTGAATCTCAGCAACAGAGAAATCGAAAAGATATTATACTCTTTTCAGCGGCTCCGCAGCGCCTTCCCGGCTTTAAATAAGTATATTGACAACAGTATCAATAATAGCATAAAAGAATGAAGTAGTTGCATTGATCAAGCCGATTCAGGAAAAGATTATTTATTATGGAAATGCAGGGAAGCAAGTCTTTCGAACCAGAGTATTACGAGATAATCCGCGAGATAGAGGAACACGAAGAATTTCTGAGGCTTAAAGAGTTCTATCATCATAATTCTTCGATTTACGTTCACGTCCACGATGTGGCGTATTTGACTTACCGGATATGCAAGTTTTTGAAACTGGATCATCAATCCGCCGTACGGGGAGCGCTGCTCCATGATTTTTTCCTCTATGACTGGCGCAATCACGATATGCCCGATCTTCCCCGGTACAAGTACCACGGAATCGCGCACCCGACCATTGCCCTGAACAACGCCCGCAAACATTTTACCATCAATGAAATTGAAGCGGACATTATTCGAAAGCACATGTGGCCGCTGACGATTGTTCCTCCGAAGTACAAAGAATCATTTATAGTGTCTTTTGCCGACAAGTACCTTGCCTCCAGGGAATATCTCAGCGAATACAAGAAAAAAATAAACAGCCGGCGCAGATATAGAAGGGTGTACAAGCGGCGGAAAACCCTTCGGCAAAATTAATCCCCGCGAGGTTTCCCGTCCTGCGTCAGACAGTCGCCGGATTCGCTTCGCGGATGCCCGACCGGCGAATGCCGGGAGCCTTTTTCAACAGCCTGTTATTCCATTTCTCAATCAAGCGCTATCTTTGTTGGTCCTTCGGCAGGCTCAGGGCAGGCTTACAATTCATAGTCAGTCATGGTGAGCTTGTCGAACTACGCCTCGTCGCCTCCTCCTAGCCGCTGCGATATCATCATTGATTTAGAAATGGAATTAATGCCCCAGAATGACTTCCCCCGTATCGGTGACAAGTTTTGCCGGCAACTGGAAAAGCCGCCGAAAGATGTCCAGAACTCCCTGCCCCACCGACTGCACCGGTATAGGCGTGACATTAGGGTTGTCCCATTTTCCATCGACCCGGAAATGGACTGTAATAAGGTTGCCTTTTTCGTCGGTGAGGAGCCAGCCGGCGACGGGAATTTTCGCCACAACCTTGTCCAGAGTACCCAGGGGATGAACGCCGACAACATTATCGAACTCTTTCTTGAGCAGATTAACCTTTCCGGCCGCTGAAATCTGCATGGCGTCGCCGGCAATGAAAAAATTATCCGACGAAACTACACCATTCTGGAGAGTCAGATCGCCCGTAATCCCGTTGTAGGGCATCCCGTCTGTCGCCATATCCGGCAGCTGCAGCCTGGCCAGTTGCAGAACGTTAAGCAGGGAGAATATCTTGGAAAGGACGGAAAACCTTTTCAGAATGCCTTTGTCGGCCCGGACATGAAAAGTGCCCGCCGCCGTCTGAATTAAATCATCAGTGCTGCGGCCGGAAGCGGTGAGATCTCCTGTCAGGGAAAGATTGCCCGTAACCTCGCGTTCCCCCGTCTGCAGATACTTCTGGATCTTGTCCAGCGATAGATTGTCCAGAGAAAAACTCGCCGTATAATGCTGCCGGGAGTCGGGGTGAAGATCCACATTTGCTTTTCCCGCAAGTCTGCCATCAAAGACCTGAGCTTCCAGGTTTTTGACATTCAGTTTGGCGCCGGCCAATCTCATATCGGCGTTGAGTTTTTGGAATTCAATGTTCTGTATTTCCCCTTTCGCCACCCGCACGGCTGCGGTAAGCTCTACGGGCAATAACGAGCCGTCTTCTTGTCCGGACGGCTTCAGTGTTGCGAGGAGGGCCGCATCGTCGCCGCGGACATAAGGAGAGTCTAAAAGCAGTGTAATTTTCGGAGCGGCATAATTTCTGATATTCCCCGACAAATTAAAAACGGATTTTCCCAACTGGAGGGAAAGGCTGCTTATACGAAGATGATTATCTTCAACAGTAAACTGCCCTTTTACTTTATGAAAATTTACTTCACCTTCCGGGTTTGGCAAACCTATGTCGGCGGTGCGGAATAAGGCGGAGTTCAATTGACAGTCGAGCTTTGCCCTGCTGAAATTTTCCATCCTGCATTTTCCGGATACGACGCTCTGTCCCACTTGTGCGCGGAAACGCGGCGCTTCGATCCTTTTGTCCCTGAAAAAAACTTTTCCTGTCAACCCTTTTACACGCTCCATATTCTCCGGCGGCTTAAAGGAGACATTGTTCAATGACACATCACCCTTCAGCCGGAAAGAACCGGGATTTTCCGGATCGCCCCGGCCCTCGACAGCAATCAAACACTTTCCCGCCGGATCATACGCCCGTAAAACAGGCAGAATGGGAACTGCTTCGCGGACGTCAAACGCGCCGGACTTAACATTCAGGGATAAATCCTTTTTCCCGGCAAAGCTATACAGGGCCGATCCTTTGATATTCACCGGCGCCAGATCGCAGTCGAAGGAAGACACCGTTATCCCTTTTTCGTGCAAAGTCAATTCGGCGAGCAGCCGGTTGGTTCGTCCCCGCGGCTTTTCCATGACCTCCGGATAGGCATAGGCAGTGTTGGTCAGATCCCAGCGGGCGCCGATCCGGAAATTATCCGCCGGGCCTCTGCCCGACAGCGCAAGTGTTGAAGCTCCCTGAAAACTCAGACGGCGGAATTTTTCCTTCCCTGACAGCCACAGGATTTCGTCACGGGAGGGCTGCAGAGTCATTTCGGCTGTGTAAACAGCCGGTCCCGGCAGAGCAAAATCCGAAATTTCCCCATCCAGCGTGCAGGGTGAAGAACCGAAAAGACCGGTCATTTTTTTCAGTGAAAACTGCCGGTTTTTCAACTCCAGGACGCCGCGAATATCCTGAAAAACAGGGGCTTTCTCGGCGGCGGCAAAAACGCCCTTCTGAACTTCCCCCCTGATGTAAAGAACGCCGGCATTTTCCTGTTTTTCCATATGGGCTATCCGGCTCAGCCGCCCGTTCAGTTTTCCTTCAACAAGACGAAAATTACCATTTTTGATGTGCGCTTCAATAAAACTCCCCACATTTACAGGAATGATTTTCCAGGGAATATAAGATTGGACTTCCTGCAAGGAAAAAACTGTAGTTTCAGCAGCTGCGACGAGTACGGGATCAGCTTTATCGATTTCCTTGATCTCCAGGCGGCCCGAGGCGGCAAAGCGATCAACAGCGAAACGGGCGATATCCAATTGCAGATGATTACCCCGGCGCGTTAAGCCGTAATCGACGTGGACAGTATCCGACTGTAACGTATCGCGAAAGGCCCGCGAATAGTGCAGCTCGGCATTTTTCACGAGGACGGTTCCTTTTGACGTGAAATTTGTCAGCGTTCCTGAAAATGCTGTTTTCACATCCAGTCGTCCTCCGATTTCTTCCAAAGGCGCGAAATTAATCAGATAGGGGCGGTAATGCCCGATATCTATTCCAGTTAAACGCAAGGAGGCGTCCACAATGCTTTCCGTAAGAGGCCTTGCTTCGGGAGCGGGGAGAAAGGTTCCGGCCAGCGTCAGTTCTCCCCCGTTCTGGTCTGCGTTGACATTGGCTGTAAGGCGGAAAGGCAATGCACCTTGCTTTAAGGGTTTATCAATGCGACAGGACAAATCTGTGAAAGAGGTTGTCAGATCTTTTTTGCCCGCCGCCTGGTCGATAAAAGTTACCGATCCCTTGTCAATGGCAAGCTTACCCAATTCCAGTTTAATTTTCGGCTTCCGTTCTTTCTTCAGAAGATCGGTGATATTCAGAGAACCTGTGCGATCCCGTTTTAAGAAGAGGCAGGGCTGATCAAGAACGACTTCTTTGAGGGTTAGCCTACTTCTCAAAAGCGGAAGAACACCCATCCGGAAAAAAGCGGTTTTGATATTCAGGAAATCCGCCGACCGGTCTTTCTCCTTGATGGCCAGATGAGTAAAGCGTAAAGCCAGACCGTCGCGAATGGTCAGGCAGGCGTCCGCCTTCTCGTAGCTGACATCACGCTGCAACGCCTCCCCGACGGCCTGGGTGATGGAAGTCTTGTACTTTTCCAGATGAGACAGTTGAGCAGAAATATAAAACCAGGCAAGCGTAAAAAGCGCCGCAAGGGAGATAGCGGATATTAAAAAGGTTTTAATCGGGGTTCGTTTTTTTATCGCCATTCGCCGGCACCTTCAATGATGATTATCTATTCTGAATTCGTTTCTTTCGCAATTCTTCGATTCTCTTAACAACATCATTGGCCACTTCCATTATTTCAACTGCGACCTTTATTTTTTCGCCTAAATACAGCTTTAGCCCAACCACAAGTGGTTCTAAATACTTTGCGGAAGGGGAATCCGTGAGGATACCCAGCGCTTCTTTGGCGTATCCAGCGGCACCCAGCTCAATAAAAAGCCGTATTGCATCTTCCACTGTCTTTTCCACAAAGGCAGCGTCTTTTATATACTTCCTTGCTGGCTCCAGAGCTTCGTCTCCTTTACCCAAAGCACACAATATGCATGATAATGTATGTTGTACGTTTAAATTTTCGGGCGAAATAGTTGCTGCGCTCCGTGCCCATGTTTCCGCCTTATGAAGAAAAGAGAAATCTCCATATTCATATGCTGCCCAGGCAACGGCATTCAGCAGTGCTGGGTCATCCGGGAATCTACTGATGGATTCTTCAGCAATTTGTATAGATTCTTCATTTCTTCCTCGTTGTTTCAACAATAACTCTATTAATTTAGGATAAGCCATTGCTAAATCGGGATTTAATTCAATGGCTTTACGAAATACTTTTTCGGCTTCTTCATATAGGGCAAGTTTGCCAAGAGATATTCCTTTGTTGAGTATGGCTTTTACCACCTGTTCAGCAATCTGTGGTTCAAGTCGGTCTTTATATAAGGCGATGAGTTCATCATACACCTGTATCGCTTCGGCCGAACGGTTCAATGAACCGAGCGTGAATCCTTTGTTGAGCATGGCTTTTACTACCTGCTCAGCAAGCTGCATTTCAGGCCGGTCTTTATACAAGGCGATGAGTTCATCATATACCTGCGTCGCATCTTCCAAACAGTTCAATGAGGTGAGAGCAACTCCTTTATTGAACATAGCCATTGCCACATTTTCAGCAAGCTGCATTTCAGGCCGGTCTCTATGCATGGTGATGAGCTCATCATATACCCTTATCGCTTCATCCAAGCGGTTCAATGAGGTGAGGGCAACTCCTTTATTGAACATAGCCCCTGCTACTGATTCCACAATCTTTGGTTCAGACCAGTCTTTGTATAAGGCGATAAGGTCATCATATACCTGTATCTCTTCTTCCAAACGGTTCAACGAGCCGAGAGCAACTCCTTTATTGACCATGGCCCCTGCTAACGGTTCAGCAATTTGTGGTTCAGACCGGTCTTTATACAAGGTGATGAGTTCATCATATACTTGAATCTCTTCATCCGAACGATTCAATATGCCGAAAGTGAATCCTTTGTTGACCATGGCAGTTGCTACTATTGAGGTGCTCATTACTGTGTCAGAATTCCTCAATGCTTCAATTACATCATCGAGTTTTACTATTGCATCGGTATATTTACCAGCCTTGAAAAGAGTGTTTCCTTGTTCAACTATTTCTAGTAACTTTTTCCAATCATCGCCTCCCTCCTTAGCTCGATGGTCTTCATGCTTGATTATTCCGTTATTCGTCAAAATACCATTCAGGGTATCATTAATATATGGCGACTCTAAAAAGCTCTTCGGTGTTGTCGTAATGATACGTTCGAGTTGTTGACGGTCTCGCACAGCTTTGACCACCTCTGAATAGGCCAGGTAATGGTTGCTGCATAGCTCAGGAGAAAGGCCGCCTGCTTCTTCAATGATCAACTTGGTTGCGGATTCCGGGTCATACATGCTGACCATAAATTTAACGGCCGCCTTAACACGGTCAGCAGGTTTACCGCGCCGGCGCATAAGATAGTAGATGTTGTACATACGCTCGGCAACCATGTACCATTTTGTCTTTTTCTCCTGCTCTTCGACAACAACCGCTCCCCGGCCTACCAGTCTACCGAGCAATGAACTAGTTTTATTGACATCAAGACGAGCGGCTGCAGCAATTTTACGGGCAGTTGAAGGATCCCATAAATCGGCAAGCGCCAGGTAAACTTTGCGCTCCGTTGGAGGCAAACCATCCAGATGGCTTTTAAAATATTCCGTATGATCATCGATCAAGCCTACAAGGTCATCGAGGAGCTTGCCGAATGAGTGATGTCCGCTGAATTTGGCGATAATAACGAGAAGGCGCGGGTTGCCCCCGGTTAAGATCTTGATTGGCCTGATTTGTGCGCCAATAAGTTTCTTCCCTGTTATCCATTCCCAAATCATATTGCATTCATCATCTTCAAGAGGCTTGAGTTCATGTATTTTGAACATCTCAAACATGGCCTGCGATGAGTTTTCGATATTTTCAAATCGACTCGTCGCCGTCGCTAATAGCATCAGTCTCTTTTCATTAATCAGGGTATGCCGTAGTTTCCAGGCATCATTTTCGCTTATCGAGCCATCGAGGAGCATGTTGAGATTTTCCACAATCATCAAAATCCGCCTATCCTGGCTGTCGGCATAATCGCAAAGCAGGGCTAAGGCCCGGTCACTCAACCGTT
>DAOQVG010000063.1:0-8100 GCA_035341435.1 Smithellaceae bacterium | reverse complement strand
ATGATGGCGCCTGTGTCTTCAAAGGTGTTGAGCTTAAGTGTAATAGCTGCGCGGATCACTTCATCCTGCCATTCGAACGGAATTCCGAGGTCGCGCACCCAGTTATGCCAACTGGAAACCGTTTCCTCCAGGAAACGATGGGAAAGTTGACCGATGGATTCGGGAAAAGTTTCATCGGGGCCAAAAATCAATGTCAACTGGTCTTCAAGAAAGAAGGGGGTTTCTTCAAGAATTGTCGTCAGGGAGGCATCCGTGCTCATGCGAAATACCCAGTCCGGCGCGACGTAGCGGATATGATGGCTGCCGAAAGTGACTGTACAACGCTGATTGCCGTAATCATAAGCCGGCCTGACGCGCAGGGTAATGCGGGGTGTTCCAAAAATCCGTCGCAGCCGCCGGATCAGCATCATCGGGTTAAACATCCGGCCGTATTGCCAGAAACGGGGGGCGAAGTCCGTTACCTCAACAACCGACCCCTCGGCATCCATCAAGCGCGTAACCAGAACCGCCGTGTTTGTAAGATAGTACTGTTCTGAAGCGACCTGGTCATGCAGCTCAACGACGCAATAGCCGAAGTTCTCCCCGGAGGCATGCTCGCGCAGCAGCGAGCAAAAAACGGGGTCGCCGTCAAACCGCGGCAGGCAATGCCAGACAATTTCACTGTTTTCATCAATTAATGCACCAATGCGGCAGTTGCCGATCAACCCCAGGTTAAGAGAATTTTTCATCACATGCCTCCAATGTTTCTTGCCTTGCCGCCGCGGATGTCCTGCTGCACTCTGTTGCTGCGGCGAAGTCCATTGCATGACGGGCTGCGCCGAGAAGCACCGCCCGGGGATTCATGATCACCCGCACCGGCATTCTCTGCAGAAGTTCCGACATGCGGCCTTTGCACCGGAAGGCATCCATAAAGGAACCTCGCTGCAGCGCCGCAATAATACGGGGTGGAATGCCGCCGCCCAGATAGACGCCGCCTGACGCCATCAAATTTAGAGCCATATTCCCTGCTTCCGCGCCGAGTGCATGGATGAACACATCGAGAGCGGTTTGACAAAGCCTGCAGGAATGATCAGCATCCACCGCGGCTTGAATGATAACCGGCGCCGGATCGGTAACTGTGCTTAATTTGGCAGTCAGCCAGTCCGGCTCTGCGGCGTATCCGCTGTCTTTCAAATAATCGTAAATATTGATCAGGCCGCTGCCGGAGCATACCAGCTCAGCGCTGACATGATCAAAGCGTTTCCACAGGTAGCTGAGCAAACCGGCCTCCAGTGCATTTGTCGGAGCGAAATCAGTGTGCCCTCCCTCTGATGCGTGGGCCTGATAATGCGTTTTGTCCCAGGTCAGATAGGCCTCGCCGAGGCCGGTTCCGGGGGCGACAATGGCTATGGCGCCTTCCGGATCGGGAACGCCCTCGTTGAGCGTAGATAAATCGTTTGCTTCCAGGAACGGCAGCGCGCAGGCGCAGGCCATAAGGTCATTAAGTACTAAAACCGATGAAAAGCCAAAAGCGCCGGCGAGCGTCTTTTTATCGACAATCCAGGGGAGGTTGGTGATTTCCGCCCGGCCGCCGATAACCGGTCCGGCAACGCCGAAGCTTGCATAATCGATGTTTATTCCTTTTCCGTTTTGGGACAGGAATTCCCGGATGATCGATTCCAAGCCGGGAAATTCCCCGCTGGGGAAGGTTTCCTCCGCCAATGGAGACTGGAGGCCCCTCCGCGAGGAAAAAACCGCCAGGATGGTTTTCGTGCCGCCGATATCACCTGCCATAACAGTCAAGCCCTTGCTGTTCATAGGGAAATGTTCTCCATTTTTGTGATGGCTTTTGTGAAGTGTTGATTATTTTATATCGTTTTCTGATCTTTTTACAAGGCACATAACAACAAAATTGTTCGCGGCAGGACAATAAGTGTTTATAAAGTATGACCGGATATTATTATTTCCTTTTACATTCAAGCGGCGCTTTGCGCCTGAATCCTTTTGAGCAGCCTGTAAAATGCCAGCCTTGCAACGGCTCTCTCGGGGCATATTAAAATTGCGGAGAAGGAAAAGTTGGGGTAATATCAAAAAAGGAGGATGAAATAACCTCCTCCGCAATAATCGTGATGCCAGGCTGCAGTCCTGGCCTGACCTTGTTGAAGGCCGACGCTCCGGCTTCTGCGGGGGAATCTCCTCCTGCCGTCCCGTCAGGCTTTGAATGTAACTTGTTATAGTAATTGCCAAGTCCGAAAGCTGCGGAAGAATAAAAAGCTGAGAAAAATAAATTAACAATTAATAATATTGGTTTTAACGCTGATTTCATAGTATCTTCTTGTTAATTGTCAATGATCTTTAAAAAACTCATTGCAAGTTAATCCGGCGCTGTGCTAGTAATGCCCGCTCCGGCGTAAACAGGGTACGCAAATAATTTGTACACATACTATAATTTTTGTCAGAAAACAACTTATTTTCATCAGAAAGAATATATGGACCAAAACATACAGGCTATTTCGGACATCATAGATAATGTGCGAAGAATATTTCAAATTTTGCACGAGCAATCAAAGCAGGTGGAGAAAAATACGGGATTGACGGGGCCCCAACTCTGGGCGATAAAAATAATAAATGAAAACAAATCCATCAATCTTTCCGAGTTGGCCCACCGGATTTATCTTCATCCCACGACCGTTGTGGGAATTGTCGACCGCCTGGAAAAGCACGATCTTGTCCGGAGAACCCGTTCCCGGAGTGATCGGCGGATGATCTCCATCGAATTGACGGAGAAAGGGGAGTCACTGGTAAAAGATTCACCGGAAGTCGCGCAGGGATTGCTTGCCGCAGGTTTGGAGGAATTGCCGCCCAATCAGCTTGAGGAAATTGACCGCAGTATGAAAAGCCTGGTGAAAATTTTTGGTGCTCAAAAAATACCGCCGAAGCTTATACTTTCATCGGAAATAAGCCTGCCGCGGGAAAAGATATGACGGAAAAACCGCTTGCGGAATTATGCACGGCAACCGGGAGAAATTGAGGATAGCGAAAAAACTAACATTTTCTTCCGATAAACCATTTTTCCTCCACAGCGGCGGCAGCAGAGGCGAATACGTTCACCTTAAAACCGGCGGCTTGAATAAAACCGGTTATTTCTCTTTCACTGCGAAAATGTCCGGGTATGTGATTATGCTTTAAGCGCAATGATTCTATCCAGCGTTTCCAGGGAACTTTTCTATCCGACGGGACAGTGGCGCGAATAAGCAGAGTGCCGTTGCTTTCCAGCTTTTCATGGATTCTCCCCAGTAAAACCGGTAATTCCCGGTCGTCAACATAATGCAGCATATCCAGCATAATAACGTAATCGACTTCGCCGGTGACATGGGGCAGGTCGGGGGCCCGGCCTGATTCCACTCCGCCGCGCTCCCCGATAACGCGGGAGGCGATGCGGACCCGCTCCTCATCAGGCTCCAGCCCGTATACTTTTGCCGCCGGATAAATCTCCAGAAGCCACGCCGCCGGAACTCCGTAGCCGCAGCCGATGTCAATTATACGGCGGGGGTTGTGCACGTACTTGTCCAGTTCATTGAACATCGGATCAATCTTCATTTTAAACCGGGCGAAAAGCCGGGGATAAGCTTCCAGGTGGCGATAGCGCAACATGACGCGCCTGAAATGGTCTGTGGACCCTGTAATCGGCGGATCCTGGGGATAGGCAAACGGCTCATAGAGTTTTTTCAACAGTGCGGGCAGGATGAAGTAAGCCCCCCCGATGGAGTAGCCGATACCCAGAAGTGAGGTGATGCCGATGCTGTGCAGAAGGGAGTGGCGGGCTGCCGCCAAAACGCCGAAACCGATCAGCGTGGTAAAGGCAGCCAGAAACACCGCCATTCTGATTATATTCATGGCGGGATGATTGTCGTCGCGGTAGCGCTGGTAAAAGCAGACATAATAAATGGAATAATCTATGCCCATGCCCATAATGACAACCCAGAGCATGATACTGGGAATGTCCAGCGGATGTCCGATGATTTTCATTGTTCCCAGCGTTGCCGCCAGAGCAAAGACAATTGGCGCCAGCACAATAAGCGACAACGCCCAATCGAGGAAAAATAAAAATACGACGACCACAATACCTATACTGGTGATCAGCGCAATTTCCAGAAAGATGCTCCGGAGGGTGTCTCCCAGTCTTTTGTTGAACAAACCAACGTCAAAGATTCCTGCCAATCCCGTAGCCGTCAGACGCGCGAAGAAATCCTGCGCATCGTAATTTTTACCGGTGACAAGCAGACTGAGCTGATTGCAGCCGGCGGCATCTTTTGAGATGCCGAACAACCCCCAATATTTTTCCGGTATTTCTTTTATTTCCGGATTTTTATTCTGAAGGGTGTCCCAAAAGGGCGCAAAGGCACCGGGAGCAAAACCGGCTTCGCGGGCGGCCGTGTTCAGATCTTTCTGAAGTCTGGCCAGACGCTCCGGATTCCAGAAACTGCGCCAAGCCGCCAGGTTTTCTTCAGCTGTCTGTGCCGACGGGAACAGGGAAGACGGAAGAAATACGGAAGATAATTTGCCCTCTGCCAGATCTTTGGCGAGCAGCGGCTGCAGTCGATCATTTTTTCTCTGCAGTTCAGCAATATTCGGCGCCTGTAAGAAAACATAATACTGGCCGGAGAGATCGCCCCATGTTTCTTGAATGAGCTTTTCGGCGTTGATTGCCTCTTTGCTGACGGAGTTCATGGAGCCGATGTCCACATTGAACACCGGTCGGGCAAAGAAGAGCATCAGTACGCCAAAGACCAGCGCCGTAATCAGCTTCCAGTCGGCGGGCGTGGAGATTTTCTTTACCAGATTGAAGAGAAAGGGGCGGCGCTCGCGGGCGGCCGCAGGCATCGTTGGAAAAATTCCGGGAAACACAAAATGAACGAAAAGCAGGGCAAAGGTGACCCCGAGCGCGGAAAAAACGCCGATTTCCGCCAGTATTTTAAAGTCGCTGACGAGCAGCAGAAGAAATGCGCCCACGGTAGTCAGCACGGCCAGAAGCTCCGCCGACCACACTTCGCGCGCGACTTGTTTACCGGAAGTTTCCCGGGGCTGATCCAGAAAAAGCAGATACGTAATACCCAAATCCACGGTAAAGGCCAGAATTGCTCCGCCGAAACCGACGGCGATCATGGACATGGACTCAAAGAGAAAAGAGCAGATAAACAGGGCAGAGACAGCCCCGACCGTGGAAGGCAGCAGCGCCAGAAGGCCGATCAGCGGCCGGGGAAAGGTAAATAAAAGTAAAAAGGCGATGCCGGCGACAGTCAGGATGACAGCCATACGCATGTCGCGGCGCGCCGTGTTTTCATTATCCAGGGCGGCGCGGTAGACGCCTGCGGCAGTGATCACGTATTTTTCTCCCTTCAAGGCCGGATCTGAAGCCAGCTCCCTCGCGATGTCATCAAGCAGCCTGGATATCCTGGCGCCGGTTGCGGTATCCGAGCCCGATCCCGCAATTTGGGCGATGATGAGCGCATGTTTGCCGTCTGCGGAAATTAACTGGTTCTGATAAAACTGCACTTTATCGGTGGGCATCAACGCGGAAAAATGCTGCAGCACAATGCCGCTGAAGCCCAAGGGGTCCCTGGCCATCATCCAGCTGCGGCCGATTCCTTCCAATTGCTCCAGCGCCTGCCGGTTTTGGAGAAAAGTCTCTTTAATCCGGTCTGTCTCCAAGAGCGGCTTCAGTTCTTTTTCCAGTTTTTCCGCATTGAAAAGAAACGGCAGGCTGTCAGTGACATGCGCCATCAATTCCGGAAAATATTTAGCCTCTTCATTAATGCCGACTTTAGTAAAAAGGCCGCTTTGGCCGAGTTTCTCTGTGATTCGAGAGGCTGCCCCGGCAATTTTGTCTCTGTCGGCCGTTCCTCTGCCGACGTCGATAATCAACCGGTCCTGGAAGGGCAGATGCTTGATGATCCGGCGGGCATCGGCAAGCACCGGATCGCTGTGCGGCAGCGATTCCAGGATGTCGGTTTCAATTTTCAGATGGCTCGATTCCCACAAGAATAACAGCGCCATGACGAGAGCGACGATTGCCACAATCAGCCAGTTGATTTGATATTTCTTTAATGACATGCAAACCGATAAATTTATAAAGTTTTTATCCTGAGAGGCTGTTCTTCTAAACCATATTTCCCAACGCGCCGCAAGTGAAAAGAAAGCATGCCGCCATTACCATCCGGAGTGAAAAGGAGCCTAAAGAATATTTACGAAAGCGACGATGAAAAGCATAAAAAATAACATCCGGCACTATGGCGATTTATAAGAAACCGAATTTCCAAAGAGAATTAAATCTGAAATCAAAAAAAGTGCTCATTGTCGACGACTTTTTAAATTTTCGCCAGACTCTGAAAAATATGCTGCATTCCTTCGACATCATTCACCTTGATGATGCGGGAAACGGCGACGACGCCATCCGGAAAATGGCTGCCGGTAAATATGACATTATTCTCTGTGATTACAACCTGGGAGAAGGAAAATCCGGGCAGCAGGTTCTGGAAGAAGGGAAGTTTCGCGGTTACATTAATTATTCTACGATTTTTGTCATGATCACAGCGGAAAATTCTTTGGAAATGATTATGGGCGCAGCGGAGTATCAACCGGACGACTATCTAATAAAACCCTTTGCCAAAGAAATACTGGGAAACAAAATAAAGCAGCTTATGGAAAGAAAGGAAAATTTGAGCGCCATCGAAAAGTCGCTGGCGGCGGAAAATTTCTCCGAGGCTCTGCAATTATGTGATCTCCTGATTAAGAAATCACCGCGCAATTTGTCGGAAATACTGAAAATGAAAGGTGAAATCCTGCTGAAAAAGGGCGCCTACAAGGAGGCGGCCGAATTTTACAATCGAATGCTGCTGATGGGAAATGTTTCCTGGGTGATGATCGGGCGGGGGAAGACTGCTCTGCTGGCCGGACAATACGCGGAAGCGAAAGACATTTTTGAATGCATTCTGGAAAAAAACGATAAAGTGATGCCTGCTTATGATTATCTGGCGCAAACACTGCTTAAAATGAATGACCCGCAGGCGGCACAGGAAGTAATGATGAATGCGGTGAGCATATCGCCCCGGGCCATCCTGCGCCAGAAAAATCTGGGAGATCTCGCCTACCGCAATGAGGACTATTTCACGGCTGAAACCGCCTACAAATCGACAGTGGCGCAGGGAAAACATTCCTGTTTCAAAAGTCCTTCCGACTATACCAGTCTGGCCAAAACGATGGTTCAAATGGACAATCCGGAGGCCGGGTTGGATGTCCTCGCCAGCGCCCGGCAGATGTTCCCGCAAGACAACGAGGCGAAGCTCCATGTACGCGTGACGGAAAGCTATGTCTACAAAAAATTGAATAGAACTGAAGATGCGGCAAAAGCATTGAATGAAGCGCAAAAAATCGTTGATGATTACGACGGCAGTCTCCCCGCCGATCTTCAACTCGAACTGGCCCGCACTTACATCATCAACGGCGACGACCAAAAAGGTTCGGAACTGATCAGGCGTATTCTGCGGGAAAATCATGAGGACAATGAAATGCTGGATAACGTCCGTCTTATTTTCCGGGAAACCGGGATGGCGGATGAGGGTCGGAAAATTATCGAAGATGTCCGGGAGGAAATTTTCGGACTGAATAATGCCGGCGTCAGACTGGCTCAGGATGGGAAACTTGCGGAAGCTATTGCCTACTTTGAAGAAGCGGCACTGCAGCTTCCTCAAAATAAAATCATCAACGCCAATACGGCGCAGGTTCTCATGCTCTATATGCAGGAAAACGGCTCTGATGAAGAACGGTTGAGCGATGTTAAAATTTACCTGGACAGAGTAAAAAAGGCTGATGAAAACTTTAAGGACTTGCCGCTGCTTTGGACGATGTACAACGGGCTGATTTCCGGGGGTGATCATGGCTGATAAAATGGACTTTTCCGATATCCTGGCTTCCACGCTGCATGATACCAAAAATTCGCTGGGACTTCTTTTCAACAACCTGGAGGATATAATTTCCGGGTGCCGCGGGCAGAAATGCCCCGCCTGTCTGGAATTCTACAAACTGCAATACGAAATTAAACGTCTGAATCACAGTTTCATC
>DAOQVG010000062.1:0-8107 GCA_035341435.1 Smithellaceae bacterium | reverse complement strand
GTTGGCGTCGTCGTCGGCTTCCTCAACGTATGTATAATACGCCTCGTCGCCTCCTTCTAGCCGCCGCGGTAGCATCATTGATTTGGGAATGGAATTAGAAATACCCAGAGGTGATTATTTGCGGATTCTTGGTTTGGATTACGGCGAAAAAAGAATCGGCGTGGCCGTTTGTGATGAGCTGGGGATTACCGCCCAGGGGCTGCCGACGATTATTCGAAAGACGAAAAAACACGATTTGGAGATTTTTGCCAACATTATCAGAGACTATAATATCGAGAAAATTGTTATCGGTTATCCTCTTCGTCTTGATGGCTCCGAGGGTATCCAATGTGAAAAAGTCAACCGTTTTGCAGCTCTGCTGAATAAAATATTTTCCCTGTCGATAATCAAATGGCCGGAGACGCTTTCGACGAAGGAAGCCGAAGAAATATTGATCAACTCCGGTGTTTCCTGGAGAAAGAGAAAGAAAGAAGTAGATAAATTAGCCGCCTGCCTTATTCTTCAGAGCTACCTGGATTCCTCCGGCAAGAAAGCCATTAATTAATCCCGCTAAAATTATTTAATGATATGAAGAAGAAACCATCTAAAATTCCACACCGCGTCTTTTTATTGTTATTAGCTGGTATTATTACGTATTTAGCGCTGTTGATTAATTATTCCCTGACCCCTGTCGACGGGAAAAAGACTCGGGTGGCTGTTGATATCCCCACCGGTTCCAGCTTTTTAAAAATCACGAAAATTCTGGAAGAGGCGGGGATAGTTAAGAGCCGGATATTATTTTATGGCCTGGTGAGCACCCGGCAGGCGCTGAGATCCATTCGCGCCGGAGAATATGAATTTAATACTTCGATGACGCCCTGGGCCGTAGTTGATAAGCTGCTGCGGGGTGAAATTCGAACATACCGCGTGACCATACCCGAAGACTTGTCCGTTAAAGAAATAGCGGCGCGGCTTAAAGAGTATAAATTAATAAACGAAAAACAGTTTTTTGAATTGGCGGAAGATAAGGAATTCCTATGTTCTGTCGGCATTAACGCCGCTTCCGTTGAAGGTTACCTTTTTCCGGAAACATATTATTTTGACCGTTCGATGAGTACCCGCCAGATTATGCGCATTATGGTCGGCCAGTTCTGGAAAAAAGTCACTCCGGCGATGCTCAGTAGAGCGGACGAACTCGGTTTTACTGTCCAGGAATATGTTACCCTGGCCTCGATCATCGGCAAGGAATCGGGTAATGATGCTGAAAAACCACTGATTTCAGCGGTGTTCCACAACAGGCTGAAAAGAAAAATGCGTTTGCAAAGTGATCCGACCGCCGTTTACGATCTGGAAAACTTTGACGGCGCAGTGAAGCGCAGTCATCTGAAACGTAATTCGCCCTATAATACGTATGTTATCAGCGGCCTCCCGCCGGGCCCCATCGGCAATCCCGGCCTCGATTCCCTGCAAGCCGCTCTTTATCCAGCCGGAATTAATTATCTTTATTTTGTCTCCCAGGGCGACGGGTCGCACTTTTTTTCTTCGTCTCTGGAAAGGCACAATCAGGCCAGCATCCGTTACTGGGAAAGCAAAAATAAAAAATAGCCGTCTTTTTCTACTCCATTTTATTAAAAATCCAATAATTTCTTGATAATCAATCCATTTACACGTCCGTGATCGGCTCAGAAATAATGTTTTGTCCGCCATTTTCTGCCGGCAATTTTCCGCTGTGCATATGCATCTAATTTTATTGGTAATTTTAAGACGATAAAGGCGGAAAAAGTTGAAATTTTTCCTTGACAAAGCCATTTACCACCTTTATAGTCAGCCATGTGGAGTAAAGTGGATGACTATGGAGGGAAGTGGTGCCTGATTTTCGCGGCCAGTACCATCACAGCATTGATGAAAAGGGAAGGATCATCTTTCCAGCCAAATTCCGGGAGGTTTTTGCCGAAAAGTACGACAACCGGATGGTTATTACCAACTGGGAAGGATATCTGATTGTATTCCCTTTTGCTGAATGGCGGCTCATTGAAGAAAAAGTAGCACAGAAGCCAATTTTAAACAAAGACTTTCGTGATTTTCAGCGTTTCTTCATGTCCGGCGCCGTGGACTGTAATCTGGACGGACAAGGTCGTGTCCTCATCCCCCCGACTTTGCGCGAATATGCCAAATTGGAAAAAGATATAGTCTTGGCTGGAATGCTCAAAAACATTGAAATCTGGGCCAAAGATCGTTTCGAAGAAAAAATGAGGCTCTCCAGCGCCGAAATCGATAAAGATAATATTATTGCCACTGAATTGGGAATTTACGCCGACTTTTATCATAAGCCGGTGATGCTGGAAGAAATTCTGAAGTGGCTGTGTATTAATAAAAAGGGAATTTATGTGGACGGCACTGTGGGAGGCGCCGGCCACGCCTATGCAATACTTCAAGCGACCGAAGGCTTTTTAGTGGGTATTGACTGTGACAGCGATGCCCTGCTGGCGGCGGAAAGGCGGCTGGCCGAATTCGGCGCTCGCAAGGTTCTGGTAAAGGCTAACTTTGCCGAGCTTGGTTCGGTTCTGGAAAATTTACAGATCAAAAAAGTTGATGGTGTTCTCCTGGACCTGGGCGTGTCGTCTCATCAACTGGATCAGGCGGAAAGAGGATTTAGTTTTAATCAGCAGGCGCCGCTCGACATGCGGATGGATCGCAGCTTGCAGATCAGCGCCTACGATATTGTCAACAGCTATGCCCAGGAAGATTTAGAAAGAATTATTCGTGTTTTCGGGGAAGAAAAGATGGCCGCTAGGATTGCAAGGGCAATATCGCAGAAAAGACGATTGTCTCCGCTTTCGACGACGGTGGAGCTTGCCGATGTGATCGTTTCCGCCATGCCGGCTAAATTTCGCCGGCAGAAAATTCACCCCGCCACAAGAACGTTTCAAGCAATTCGCATTGCCGTAAATGGTGAACTTGACAGCATTAAACCGGCGATTAATTCCGCAGTGGACATGCTGAACCAAGGCGGTCGCCTTTGTGTTATTTCCTTTCATTCATTGGAAGACAGAATTGTTAAAAATGAATTTCGCGCGTTGACGGGAGTTTGCATCTGCCCCAAAGACATACCGGTTTGCATCTGCCGCCGGGAGGCGAAGCTCAAAATTATAACGAAAAAGGCCGTCACTCCTACGGCGGTCGAAATAGAAGACAACCCACGCTCCCGCAGCGCGAAACTGCGTGTAGCCGAGAGGCTTTAAATGCAAGAGACTGCCAACGGACAGGACGTGCCACGTGCGCCCAGGGAGAAAAAAGCGTTTTTCGGTATAAAGTATCCAACTTTTATCATAATGGCCATAGTGTTGATGTTTGTCGCCCTGATTTATGTGGGCTCGCATATTCATATGACTGAACTGGAATATGAATATGCCGCGCAAATGAACACCAATCAAAAATTGCTCGAAGAACAAAAAAAACTGAAGGTGGAGTATGCGATGCTTAAGTCTCCACAGCGAATAGAGAGCATAGCAAGAGATAGACTGCAGATGTCTTATCCTGAACAGGAACAAATAATTGTTTTGAAAAATTCGGGAGAATGATATGACGGGCGAAACAAAAAACTGGCTCAAATTCCGGATAGTAAGTATATTATTGATTTTTCTGGTGTTATTTATTGCTTTACTCTCCCGTGCCTTTCAGCTGCAGATATTATCCGGGAAAAAACTTAAAACTCTGGCGCAAAGACAGCAGACCACCACGTTGCAGGTGCAACCGGAAAGAGGAGTGATTTACGACCGCAACGGTGAAAAGCTGGCGGCATCGGTTATGGCTGATTCCGTTTGTGCCGATCCGTCGAAAATTGCCGATCCGGTGCGCACAGCCAGGCAGGTATCGAATATTCTTCGTCTGGATCACAATGCAGTTCTGGCGAAAATTTCACAGCCGAAGAACTTTTGCTGGCTGGCCAGAAGAATTGCTCCGGCGCAGGCTGCTGCGGTGGAAAATGCAAATATTGAAGGGATCTTTTTAGTTAAAGAGCCAAAACGTTTTTATCCCAACGGCGAGCTGGCGGCGCATATGCTTGGTTTTGTCGGCCTAGATTCCACCGGCCTGGAAGGGCTGGAAAAGAGGTATAATGAAG
Organism: Smithellaceae bacterium; assembly: GCA_035341435.1. GTDB lineage: Bacteria > Desulfobacterota > Syntrophia > Syntrophales > Smithellaceae > MVRV01. The sequence goes on along the minus strand of DAOQVG010000062.1, from coordinate 4,005 downwards.
TGCTCAAGGGCAAACCGGAGAAGCTGGCCTGGGCGCGCGACGCCAAGGGAAAAAAGTTGTTCTTACGTGTAGAAAAGAGCGAAATAAACAAGGATGAAAATTTTAATCTCGTTTTGACCATCGACAGCCGCATTCAATACCTTGCGGAAACTCATTTGAAGGAAGCTGTTGTGAGCAAGGGAGCCAAAGGCGGCCTGGCTATAGTCATGGATCCTAAAACCGGCGAGATTCTGGCGTTGGCGAATGAGGGAAGATTCAATCCGAACAACATCGCAGGGCTGGTTCCCGATAGATGGCGTAATCGCGCCATTACAGATTGTTTTGATCCGGGCTCCACTTTTAAACCGTTTCTGGTCGCCGCCGCCCTGGAGGCCAAAGCGATTAAAGTAACGGACAGATTTTATTGTGAAAACGGTTCTTATTCCATCGCCAACAGGACAATTCACGAAGCCAATCGTAAACGCCACGGAGTGCTGGCCGTGCCGGAAATATTGAAATATTCCAGTAACATCGGTTCGGTAAAGATTTCCCAGCGGCTGGGCAAGGAAAAGTTCCATGACTACATCGAACGCTTTGGTTTTGGAACGAAAACGGGAATAGATCTGCCCGGTGAATCAACGGGATTGCTGAGGCCCGTGCAAAAATGGACGACAGTCGATGCGGCGACAATTGCATTTGGCCAGGGGATATCGGTCACGGCCATGCAATTGATTTCAGCCATGTCGGCCATCGCCAATAACGGAGTGTTGATGAAACCTTACGTTGTTCGGGCTGTCACCGATAAAAACGATCGTCCGGTTCGGGTATACACGCCGACGGCTGTGCGGACGGTTGTTTCTCCGGCCGTTGCCAAACGGGTAACCGGTATGTTGACGGATGTTGTCGGCGCCACCGACGGTACGGGTAAAAATGCACGAATTGTCAATGTTTCCGTGGCCGGTAAAACGGGAACCGCCCAGAAATTTGATTTTTCCCGGGGTGTTTATTCTTCCGAAAGAGTCAGGACGTCCTTCATCGGATTTTTCCCGGCCGAGAATCCCCAGGTTACCATTTTAGTAATTCTGGATGAACCGCAGCGGGACAAGTGGGGTGGGGTGGCTTCGGCGCCGGTCTTCAAAAACATCGGAGAACAGATATTGAATTGCTTTAAGACAAACATCCGGGAAACGCCGGTCTTTGAGCAGGAAAAAACAAACAAGGTCCAACTGGTTTCAGCTCAGCGCACCCTGACTCCGGTTAATGTTGATCCCGATGATGAATCGGTTATGCCTGATTTTTCCAATATGACCATCAGAGAAGTGATGAAGAAAGCCCGGGAGCGGTCAATCGAAGTTAAAGTATCGGGCAACGGCTGGGCGAAAAGCCAATATCCGCCGGCCGGGACTCAACTGGGCGAAGAGCGAATCTGCAGCGTTACATTTGCATTGCATTGAACAACTGAGGTGGCCATGAAACTGGAGCAGCTGCTCGCAGGAATAGATATTATCAATATATCCGGGAATTCAGCGGGAGAAGTATCCACTGTCTGCTATTCGGCGGATGAATGCCGGGAAGGCTCCGTCTTCGTAGCCATCCCCGGCCTGAAATTCGACGGCCATGATTTTATCCGAAAGGCAATTGAGCGCGGCGCAAAATACATCGTCCATGAAAAAGACCTGCAGTTTCCGCCTTCCGTAACGGGGGTCCGGGTGGCCGGCAGTCGGCGTACTTTGGGAATCCTGGCCAAAAACTATTTCGGCGATCCCTCGGCGAATCTTGCTGTGATTGCCGTTGTCGGGACGAACGGGAAGACAACCATCACATACCTGCTGGAATCGATTTTAAAGGCGGCCGGTTTTAAGTGCGGTGTTTTAGGAACGGTCAATTACCGGTTCAATGATCAAGTATATCCGGCGCCCAATACGACTCCCGAATCTTATGAAATGCAAAAAATTCTCCGCCGAATGGTTGACGACGGGGTAACGCACGTCATCGCCGAAGTCTCCTCGCACGCCATCGATTTGAAAAGGGTCGACGACTGCGACTTCGATCTGGGCATTTTTACCAACCTGACCCGCGATCATCTCGATTACCACCAGACGATGGAAAATTATTTTCAGGCCAAAAAAAGATTCTTTTCCGAGGTGCTGCCGCAAAGCGGGAAAGCCCATCGTCAGAAAATGGTGATCAATAATGATGACCCGTGGGGGCAAAGAATTCTGGCGGAAGTACCTTTGGCCGCATTAACCTATGGAATCGAAGGAGATTGCAGCGTTAAGGCAACCAATTTTGAACTTTCACTTGCCGGGATTTCGGCGGGAATAAATGCTTCGGGAAAATCATTTTCCATCAGCTCTCCGCTGATTGGTAAATTCAATCTTTACAACATCCTGGCGGCAGTTTCCGCTGCATCCATTCTGGATATTCCGCAGCCGGTAATAGAATCGGGTATTAAAAACATGTCCTGCGTTCCCGGAAGACTGGAAAGCGTCGCATCGAACTCCGGCCTGCATGTTTTTGTGGATTACGCGCACACGGATGATGCTTTAAGGCGGGTGCTGCAAAATTTAACCGCTTTGAAGAAAAAGCGGATCATCACCGTGTTCGGCTGTGGCGGCAATCGCGACCGCGGCAAGCGTCCCCTGATGGGCGAAGCTGCGGTCAGCTACAGTGACCTGACGATAGTGACCTCAGACAATCCCCGTCTGGAGGACCCTCTGGAAATTATCCGGGAGATAGAAGCGGGAATTGATCAGCAGAAAATACAAAAGACAGACAGCTCTAATCTGGTTGCGGCGGGCGGTGAACAATCTTATACCGTAATCCCCGACCGGGAAAAGGCTATCGAAGCGGCAATCGAGGCGGCTTCACCCGGCGACATCATTTTAATTGCGGGGAAGGGACACGAGGATTATCAGATCATCGGGGCAACGAAAATACCTTTTGATGATCGTAAGATTGCTGCTCATGCTTTGCAAGTGAAAGGGTAAAACGATTATGGAAAGCAGCTTACCGGCATTTACCGTTGAACAGGTATTGCAAGCAACAGGCGGTGTATTGCTTTCCGGCGACGCGGAGAATGTATTTTACGGAGTTACGACAGATTCCCGCCAGGTGAAAAAAGGCAACTTATTCGTGGCTTTGCAGGGTGAAAAATACGACGGTCATGATTTTGTGGGACTGGCAATTGAGCAGGGAGCCGCAGGCTGCCTGGTGCACAGTGCAGCGAAGCTTAATCTGAATGCCGCCGGGAAAGAAGCGGCTCTAATCAAGGTTGCCGACACATTGCAGGCGCTCGGGGATTTGGCGCATGACTACCGCCGACGCTTTTCCATCCCGGTCATCGGTTTAACCGGTTCCTCGGGAAAGACAACGACAAAAGAAATGCTGGCGGCAATTCTTTCCCGAAAGAAAAAAACTTTAACAACAGAAGGTAATTTAAATAATCTGATCGGATTGCCGCAGACGATCTTCCGGCTGACGGGAGACCACGAAATAGCCATCCTGGAAATGGGTACGAATACCCGCGGCGAGATTAAAAGGCTGACCCAAATCGCCGTTCCGGATATCGGTTTAATCACCAATATCGGGCCCGCCCATCTGGCTGGTTTCGGGACGGTGGATATTGTCGCCGAGGAAAAAGGCGATTTGTTTCTTAATATGGCGTCGTCAGGAACGGCCATACTTAATGTTGATGATGAAGCCATACAAATCATCGCCGGGAAGTGGCCGGGAAAGCGCGTTACTTTCGGCATGAGTTCCGATGCCGACATTACGGCGCAGGACATAGTAAAAAACGGGGCCCGCGGCATCAGCTTCCAATTGATGGTCGGAAGCAGCGTCAGCAAGGTGGAAATGAGAATTGTCGGCATCCACCACGTCTACAACGCCCTGGCAGCCGCGGCCGCAGCCTGGGCGGCGGGGATGAACTGCCAGTCTATTGTGGAAGGACTGGCTTCATTTCAGCCTGTTTCCGGGAGGATGCAGATTATTCAACTGCAAAACCGCGCCTTCGTGATTGACGAC
>DAOQVG010000061.1:0-8122 GCA_035341435.1 Smithellaceae bacterium | reverse complement strand
TTGCCGGCAGTGAAATCGTCTCCTCGCCCGACAGATACTTTCCGGTCAAAGAATCCTTGTCCTGCAGCATCTCATGTGGAGTTCCCCGAAAGACTATCTCGCCGCCCAGCGATCCCGCCCCCGGCCCCAGATCCACAATATAATCTGACGCCAGCATCATATCGGCGTCGTGCTCCACGACCAGCACCGTATTGCCCAGATCACGCAGCTCTTTCAGAGTATCGATCAGACGCAGGTTGTCTCTCTGATGCAGACCGACTGTGGGTTCGTCCAGCACATAGAGCACCCCCATCAGCCCCGAACCGATTTGCGTGGCCAGCCTGATGCGCTGGGATTCTCCGCCGGACAACGACAGAGTCGATCTTTCCAGGCTCAAATAATCCATGCCGACATTCAACAGGAAATTAAGCCTGCTTTTGATTTCTTTCAGAATTCTTTCCGAGATAAGCTGCTCCTGCGGTGAAAGAGCCAATTGTTCAAAAAAGTCGGAACATTCGCGGATAGACATCCGGCAGAGTCCATAGATATTTTTCCCGCCCACGGTAACGGCAAGGCTTTCCTTCTTCAAACGCGCCCCCCCGCAGGAAGGGCAGACGCTTAAATCCATGTAGCGGGCCAGATCGGTACGCATCGAGGTGGTGGTTTTTTCCCGCCAGCGGCGCTCCAGTTGTCGAATCACCCCTTCAAACGGCCGGTCGGCGAAATACCTCCTGTCGCCCCGGTCATAGTAAAATTTAATCTCTTCTTTCCCCGATCCGTAAAGGAGGACATTTTGGACTTTCGGCGGTAATTCATTAAACGGCTTGTTGACATCGAAATTGTAATGGGCGGCCAGCGCATCCAGCATGCTGAAATAATAAAGTGAACTCCGCCCCGCCCACGGCGCGATCGCACCTTCCCGCAGCGTCAATCCGGCATCCGGCACAACGAGATGGGCGGCAAAGTGCGTAAGCGATCCCAGGCCGTTGCATTCGGGACAGGCGCCGTAGGGGCTGTTGAAGGAGAACATGCGGGGCGCAAGCAGAGGCATGCTGATGCCGCAGTCGGGACAGGCGTACTTTTCACTGTAGAGCGTTTCCTGCCCGTCGGCTAAAACTACGCGCACCATTCCATCGGCGTGGGCGGATGCTATTTCCAGAGAGTCGCGCAGCCTCTTGCGCACCCCCTCTTTTAAAACCAGCCGGTCAACGACAAGGTCGATATCGTGGCGCTTATTTTTTTCGAGTTGGATTTCATCGGCGAGTTCCATCATTTCACCGTCGATGCGGATGCGGACAAATCCTTCTTTCTGGAGTTTTTTCAGCTCCTTTTGAAATTCGCCTTTTTTCCCGCGCACCAGCGGCGATAAAACGCTGAAGCGTGTATTTTCCGGAAGGGCAAGAATATTCTCAACGATATTGTCTATCGTCTGGGATCTGATTTCACGGCCGCACTGATAACAGTGGCAAACACCGATTCCGGCATAAAGCAGGCGGAAATAATCATAAATCTCGGTCACCGTCCCGACGGTGGAACGCGGATTGTGGCTCGCCACCCGCTGTTCAATGGCGATGGCGGGGGACAGCCCCTCGATTGATTCCACGTCCGGCTTGTCCATTTGCCCGATGAACTGGCGGGCGTAAGTGGACAGAGATTCCACGTAGCGCCTCTGCCCTTCCGCATAAATTGTATCAAAAGCCAGGGAGGATTTGCCGGAACCGGAAACTCCGGTGATGACCACAAGCCTGTCCCGGGGAATATCGATGCTGATATTCTTCAGATTGTGCTGGGCGGCGCCTTTGATTTTTATTGCGTCCATTTTTAAAGTCTTACATCAATGTGTGACCTTTTGCGCACTGAAGTAATCCATTCGTCATATTTCTTCTCCAGCTTTTCATCCTCCAGCTTTGCTTTTATTTCTTCGCGCACAGCGGTAATCGGCTTGTGTCCGGCTCCCCGCTTATCAATCACCTTGATTATATGAAATCCGACACTCGACTGGATCACATGACTTACCTGTCCCTGCGGCAGGCTGAAAGCCGCTTTTTCGATTTCCGGAATCATTCCTCCCTTTTCAATAAAACCCACATCTCCACCTTGAGCTGCCGCCGGCCCCTGAGAGTATTTCGCCGCGAGCGCATCAAAAGACTCGCCGCCCAAAGCTCTTTTCTGAATTTTCCCGGCATCTTCCTTTAATTTCGCTACCGCCGCCGCGCTGGAATTGGGAGAAATTAAAAGCAAAATCTGCTTAATTCTGACCGCCTCTTTGCCCTCGTATTCGTCTCTGTGCCGGTCATAATATTCTCCAATTTCCTGATCGCTGACCAATATTTTCGATTTAACCTCCAGGCGCATTAACCTCATCCGCATCAATTGACTTCTGATTTCGCTTTTGACGGCTTCCAGGGAAGTTCCTTCCTTCGCCAGTTTTTTCAAATAATCTTTCATCTCGAGGTTCTGCCTGGTCAGCATGTCTTTGAGCACATTCATGACCTCTTCATCCTTGATGTTGGTCCCTCTTTTCTTCGCCTCGTATTCGATGAGCAGATTATCGATCAGCCTCTGCAAAATAGCGTCTTTGGTCTGTTTGACTACGATCGCCTTGTCTTTGCCCTGATAGGCTTCTTCAATTTTTTGGAGATAAGGCTGCAGCGCTTCATTGTATTCCTTCAGCGTTATTACCTCGTCATTAACCACGGCGATGATTCTATCAGCCACTTCCGCCTGCACCGACCAGGAAACAAGCATTAAGAATAAAATGCTCAGAACAATCGTCTTATAATATTTCACTTGAATTTCCTCCGTTTATTGTTTTTTTTCAACTGTATTGCCGGACTTGCCCGTTTGAGCATTTTTCCTCAAAACGGCGTACTTTTTTTTAATAACAGCCTTCGCTTTCAATGCGGCCAGCCACCGCCCAAAAGCGGCTTCTTCCTTCATGGCGCGGACATCCGCCATGACTTCCTGTTTGCTTTCAGCAAAATTTTTAACTTTCGCCGGTGAAATTTCCAGAACTTTCAAGATATGAAATCCGTACTGGCTCTTCACCACGGGGCTTATCCGGTTCGGGTACAGCGCAAAAATAGCCTTGTCCAAAGGCTCGGGCATAACCTCGCGCGTGATAAATCCCAAATCACCGCCGTGGCCGGCTTCGGGACCAATTGATTTTTCTCTGGCAATCGCTGAAAAATCGGCACCCGCCTTCAACTGCCTCAGGGCCTCCCTGGCGGTCGCCGCATCCCGGACAACTATCTGGGCGACGCGGACTTTCGGCTGCGCAATGTACTTGTCGCTGTTCTTGTTGAAGTAATCTTTCGCTTCCTCTTCCGACACCTGTACATGGACGTTAACGTCAACCGCAACAAGTTTTTCGAACAGCATCTCCTTTTTCAAATCTTCTTTCCATTGTTCCAGGCTCTGTTTACTCTCGGCAAACATCCGGGAAAAGCCCTCCCCATAATCCTTCTTAATCTCGTCGATTCTTTTGTCCAATTCCTCCGAACCGACTTCGAGACCCAGTTCCTCAGCCCGCAGATACATTATTTTTTCCGTGATCAGGTTATCCAAAACTTCTTCTTCCAGACGCCGGGTCCGGAAATCCTGATCGGAAAAATATTCTTTGGGCAACAGAGATTTTTTTTGAGCCAGTCTTCTCTGGTATTCATCAAGATAAATTTTGGCGCCATTCACCCGGGCAACGTAAGGACGGGAATTAATATGCAGCTTATCACAGGCAGCAAAAAAAATTATCCCGCTGAACAAAATTAACCAAATCCGTCTGTTTATTTTTTTTGCCATGCTGCGCTCGTAGTAAACCTGAAATATTAGCATTAATTTTTGAAGATACACTGCCTGCGTTTATTCGGCAAGCATCTTTAACAGCAATAAGGCCTGATCCAGTATTTCCGTTGCGGTCAGGCCGGGTTGAAAAACAGATAACTGATAATCAGGCGTAAAACGCAATTCTTTGGCCTTCTTGCGATAAAGAGCGATAATCTTCGCCGGATCAACAGGACTGTCCTTTTGGAAAAATATATACAGGTATTTGCCGTCGTAGCCCATTTTCCGACCCTTGAGCGGTTTCAAGCGGTTGCGGATGTGAATGACGCCTAATAAATTCTCCACATTCTGCGGCCGGGGGCCGTAGCAGTCTTGAAGCTCCTCTCCGATGCGTTCCAGCTCTTCGGCGTTGTCCGCCAGCGATATCCTTTTATACAAAACCAGCCGCTGATGGACATCCTGCACATAATCCTCCGGAATAAAAGCGGAAATACCCAGTTGGATTTCCGGCAGGGCCTCCTCTTCCACCGGTTTTTCACCTTTTATTTCCCGGATCGTCTTTTCCATGAGCTCTGTATACAATTCATAGCCGACGGCCGATACATGGCCGGACTGCGAAACACCCAGCAGGTTTCCGCCGCCGCGGATTTCCATGTCGTTGTAGGCGATGCGGAAGCCGGAGCCGGGCTCGGAAAATTCCTTAATCACCTGCAGCCGCTTTATCGCTTCCCGGGAAAGCATCGCCCCTTTGGGCAGCAGCAAATAGGCATAGGCTTCCTGATTGGAACGGCCGACGCGTCCGCGTATCTGATAGAGCTGCGCCAGACCGAACCGGTCGGCGCGATTGATGATCATTGTATTGGCGGTGGGAACATCCAATCCCGACCCGACAATGGTCGTACAAACTAGGACGTCGCACTCCTGCCGGATAAATTTACCCATGGCTTTTTCGATCTCCGCGGACTTCATCTGGCCGTGAACAACCTCGATTCCGGCCTGCGGCACCAGCTGCTGCACGAAACGGGAAATGGAATAAATGGAGCGCACACGATCGTGAACAAAAAACACCTGTCCCCCGCGCGCCAGTTCCTTTTCAATCGCCGCCTTGATAGTTTCCGCATCAAATTCCAGAACATATGTCTTGATTGGCTGCCGCTCTTCCGGCGGCGTATTGATTATAGACAAATCCCGGATGCCGACGAGCGACAGATGCAGCGTACGGGGAATCGGCGTCGCGGAAAGAGTTAAAACGTCGACCAGGGTGCGCATTTTTTTCAATTTTTCCTTATGCGCCACGCCAAAGCGCTGCTCCTCATCGATGATCACCAACCCCAGCCTGTTAAATTCCACATCCTTCTGCAGCAGGCGATGCGTCCCCACGACAATATCCACCCTGGCCGTCTTGATATCTTCTATTATTTTCTTTTGTTCAGCGGAGCTGCGAAAACGGTTTAGAACTTCCACCCGCACCGGAAAATCCTGGAGCCGGCGGGAGAAGGTCTGAAAATGCTGTTCGGCCAGAATCGTCGTAGGCGTCAATACTGCTACCTGCCTGCTGTCCATCACTGCGCGCAACGCCGCCCGCAACGCCACTTCAGTTTTTCCGAAGCCGGCGTCGCCGCAAATCAGCCTGTCCATCGGTTTGGTTTCATCCATATCCAGATGAATATCCTCGATGGCCTTCAGTTGATCGGGAGTTTCTTCAAATTCGAAAGTGGAGCAGAACTCTTCGTAAATTCTGTCCGGCGGCGAGAAGGAATCTCTTTCCATAACCTCGCGGGCGGCGTAAATGGCCACCAGTTCTTCGGCGACTTCACGCACGGATTTTTTCACACGTTCTTTGACCGTATCCCAGGAAGAACCGCCCATTTTGTCAATTTTCGGGGCATACCCGTCCGGGCCGATGTAACGCTGAATTTTTTCCAGTGCATTAACGGGAATATATAATTTGTCGCCTTCCGCATACTCGATCACCAGAAAGTCATTTTCAATCCTGCCTACCGTAATCTTCTTCAGCCCCCTGTAAGTGCCGATGCCAAAATCGGTGTGGACGACAAAATCGCCTTCCTGAAGATCACCGAATGACTTCAGGAAATAACCTTCGCGCACCGGCCGCAGACGACGGCGGGGAACCTTCTTGACAAAAATTTCCTCTCCGCTCAAAAACACCAGCTTCATGGCCGGGAAGACAAAATTTGCGGAGATTTTTCCGCCGGCCAGGAACAGAGCCGCCTTTTCCTCCGGTCTGCCGGCAATCTCCAGAATCGAATCGGTCGGGGGCAAAAGCACCACCGGCAGATCATAAGTCAAAAGCATATGCTGCATCCGGTGCACATCTTCCGTGGAGGGGCAGACAAAGAATATTCTCTGTGATGCGGCCAGCCATGTCCTGATCTTTTCCACAGTCTGCCGCAGCAGGGCATCTTCTTTGATTTCTCCGGCGGAAGTCCTTTCCTCGCGGCTGTCGCGGAAAGTGTCAAACGAAATAACCGGAGTTTCCCTGTCTTCCGACGAGCCCAGCTTGAGGCCTTCCAGATTAAGCCGGGGGAATTTCTCCAGGGAGGCGACTGTATCCTTCGGATCGATGTAGATGCTTTCCTTGTCTAAATAAAATTTGTCGCTGTTTTGAGCTTTAAATAACAATTTATCGATATTATTTTCCATACTCCGGGCCGACTGAACAATGGAAAACGGATCATCCAGAACAACCAGCGTTTCAGCAGGCAGATAATCAAAAAAGCCGGACAGTCTGTTGGACGGAAAGCCTTCTTGTTCGTCGTACTCTTCGTAAAAGAGCGGTAGAAAAATCGGATTAATCGAATCGGCCAGCCCGTTTTGCAAGGTATCCGTCAAACGACTGCGGATTTCCCGGGAAAGAGAGAGAGCGTTTGCTCTTCTCTTGACATTAAGGACGGCCAGTTTTCGTGTCTGCGGGTTCATCACAATTTCACTGGCCGGAGACACAACAAAAGCATCGGCAGTATCTATGGAACGCTGGGTTTGGGGATCGAATCTGCGGATCGACTCAATTTCATCGCCCGCCATTTCCAAGCGCAGCGGATTTATCTCCGCCGGAGGAAACACATCAATGATATTGCCGCGGGCGCTGAAGTCCCCCTTGTCCTCGACAAGACTGACTCTGCGGTAACCTCCCGCCAGCAGGCTTTCACAAAACTCATCCCTGCTGACCACATCACCGGTGGAAACAATTTGCAGATACTGGTTGAACCGGGCAAAAGGCATTACTTTCTGCATCATCGCCGCCGTACAGGTGACAATCACGGTTTTGGCATTCATCTGCAGAAGAGTCATGACCCGCAACCGGGCCTGCGCTTCTTCCTTTTGCAGGGCGAACATATCAACAGACAGAAAATCAAGCGGCGGATAATAGAGAACTTTCTCTTCGCCGAAGAAGAGGTTTAAATCAGCGGCAAAGGCCTGGGCATCCTTTTCTTCCGGACAGACGACGAGCAGTGATTTTTCCAGGCGGTCAAAAAGCAGGGCCGTAAGGAAAGAACGCGCAGCACCCGCAAGCCCGCGGACATCAATGCTTTTCTCTCCCTCATTGATCTGCTTCAGTAATAAACGGAATGGTTCAATATCTTTATGGATTTTATTTGTAATGATCTTTCTCACGACTACGTTTTCCCATCTCTAATCTTTTTTCATTATCCCATTTATTTAATTACTTCAAGTGCGCTTGCGCTTAATTTAAAGTTCCCGGCACGGCGGTCGGCGGCCAAAGCCTGCGCACCCCGCAGGGTTAAGATATTCTTGACATACAGAACTGCCGCCCTTATAATTTTACTTCATTTCCAGTAATATAATCCAGTCGACGGGTAGGAGGATGGCAACCATGACCAGTTCCCCCGCTTTACCGGCAGACACGGCGGCCTCAAGCAGGATCGGACGCCCTTTGGTGACCCTGAGCTATGCGCAAAGCCTGGACGGCAGCATCGCCATCAACCGCGAAAATTCTCTTAACTTAAGCGGCCCCGAATCCATGAAAATGACTCACCAGTTGCGCGCCGCCAACGACGCTATCCTGGTGGGAATCGGCACCGTTCTGGCGGATAACCCCTTCCTCACGGTTCGTCTCGTTGAGGGCAAAAACCCGCGTCCCGTCGTCCTGGACAGCCACCTGCGCCTGCCGGTCGATGCCAACCTGTTGAAAAACACAAATTCATCGCCGCTGGTCGCCACCACCAGGAACTACGATGCGCACAAACGCAGGTCTCTGGAACAAGCCGGCGTCACTGTGCTTTGTGTTCCGAGTGACAATAACGGCTGGGTCGATTTAAACTGCCTGTTGGCCTGTCTGGCGGATTTAGGAATCGGCAGTGTGATGGTGGAAGGCGGCGCC
>DAOQVG010000060.1:0-8190 GCA_035341435.1 Smithellaceae bacterium | reverse complement strand
AAACCGGTGACGACGAGTTGCTGGTGATTATACATAAGGGCGTGACCAGCGCCCAGCATATTGAAGGCGGTAAAAAAGCTTTGGCCGCCGGATTTCAGCTTTCAGAATACTGGATGACCGACCTGGGCGGGAGAGAACGCTGGCGGCAGCATGCGGAAAATACCGCTCGTGTTCTTACGGCGATTAATCCGCATTACATCCGCTCCCGGCCTTTGGTTCCCCGCTATGGAACTCCACTGTTTGAGGATTATGAAAAAGGGCGCCTGCATATTTCTTCGCCGCACGAACGTCTGGAAGAACTGCAGTTGATGATTGAGAATTTGAATGTTACTTCCAAGGTGTGTTTTGATCACCGGATGAATTCGTGGGTGAACAGGCAGGGCGGGATGCTCTTCCGCCAGGACCATGAGGGCTATAAATTCCCGGAGGAAAAACCGCTGGTTCTGGAACTGATCCGGGAAGGTTTGTCGATCGACGAATCTAAGCATATCGATGCCCGGGACCTCATTGCCATGAGTTCGTTGTAATTCCATTTCCCGTTCAAAGATGATGCCGCAGCGGCAACCACCCCCCCACAGGAAGCTGTGTCATGATTGGAGTAATTCTCACTCCGAGTGTATATGAGGAATCTTAAAGATCCCTTATATACACTCAGGGCATGGATTTCTCGCGGAGTTTATCCTGAGTGAAACCGAAGGACTTTGAAATGACATTGTACAGGTATTACCTGCCCAGACAATCGGATTTTCCTCTTCCCCGTCCTTCCGTATCTTCGTCTTTCAGTATGCCGTTTTCGAAGGTAAGTTTATAGATGAAGTCATTATCGCCGCAGTTGTAATACCATACTTCCAATTTCTTGCCGCACTTTTTGACATTCCTGGTTTTGCCGGATTTACTGGTTGTTGTGTATTCGTGCGCGTTCTCACAGGCAGTTTCTTTTGATGTCGGTTTTCCACAGGTAACCTGGACTTTGGTTTTGCTGTCGCCTTCCGATACCAGACCCGAACCGCAGCGAAACGCCCAACTGCTTAACGGCAAAAGCAAAAGGAATATCAATGCTGCTAATATGGCAATTATATTGTTCTTTTTCATAATTTGTCTCCCTTTGTTAATACAAGGTATTCATTAGTCTCCTTTTATCAGTACCAGGTATTCATACTTATAAAGATCGTAAAGAAAGTGCTGCAATATTTCCTGCTCGTCGGTATGAGGCGTCTGCAGACGCAAGGCGGTGCGGACTCGATTGTTGAAATCCGGCTTTAAAAAATCTGCAAAAGAACCGCGAACAACATTATAATCGAATTTTTGGGCGATTTTCTGAAGACAGGAAAATTTTATCGTATATTCATCGTGTCCCCTCAGGGCAATTTTCTCCGGATTTCCCATGGGCGAAAAACGAAGATACGATTTTAAATGATCAGGCACAACGGCTTCACAACTGTGTTCACTCAGATAAATACATTTAATCCCGGCGAGGCAGAGTTTCTCCAGAATTTCCCAGGCGCCGATATTGATGTTCTCATTTTGCGCCACCGGCAATTGATATTTGTCGATAAAATAGCCTGCCCGCAGGAAGGAAGATTTGTCTTTGGCGGGTGATGTATGAGCGTCGGCAGCCACTAAAGTCGGCAGGTCTCCCAGGTTTTCATTCATGATAACCAGATCAAAGGGGGAAAGTTCGTTCAAAGTAATCCTTAAAATGTCCATTTCCCGAAAAGCGACCGCAAATCCCTGCAGAAGTTCTTTTTGCTTTGCTAAAAGATGAGGGGAAATATCGATCATCGTGGCTTTCAACTGCGAATTAAGCCCCAGAAAATCATGCATCAGATTCCCCAGACCGCCGCCGATCTCTAAAACATTGCGGATATTGTTTAGTGGAAATAATGATTCCAGATAATGATAAAGCAAAACCCCGAAGGAGTTGTTGGCTATCAAAGCCCGGCGGCAGGGGCTGTCTTCGGGATAAAGGGCGTTGCAGACGGTCATCTCCCAGCCCAGTGAGTCCAGTTCATTGATGTGGTAGCTCTTGGTTGTGTTTAAAGTGTAGCTCATGGATTAGTCTAAAGTATTTTCCCTGGTTTTTTTCTGTATTACTTCCCGGAACTTTTTACTTTTTTGAATTTGTTAATTTTCAGTTCTCGACAGTATCGGGTATTGTCACCGGAAAACGCCTGACATTTATATCTGGAGCCGTTCGGTGTAACGGCTGTCCAGAAATACCAGGAAGTGTTGCCGGAATAATGTTCAATGCTCACATCTTCAATTTTTATTGTATCAGGATCAAGATTTTTGCTTAAGAATCTTGCGGTCTCTGCCTGACAGTGCGATTTGACGCCGTTTGTCGTCGCACATCCGGTAATTATGACGGCAATAAAAGCCGCAGCGGGAAAGATGATTTTTTTCATTGCCTTTTTCTCTTTGATTCAATTCATTATAATGTTGTTAACATCCGCGCCGCTGTTAATGACGGCGATTAATTTTCATTTCTTTCCATCGATTAACTTTGTCAATTCCTCCTCCGGCATGGTGCCTATACGCAGTCTGCCATCCGGTAAAATGATCGCGGGTGTTCCATTTATGCCTAATGCTTTGGCCAGTTTTAAAGTGTTGTCAAGTTCTTCTGTTTTGCAGTCCGTCCTGGCAATTTCCTTTTTATCAAAGCAATCCTGGAGCAACTGCAGGGAATTGCTGCAGACAATACTCTTGGATTTCCAATACGCATCTTTGTGGAATTCCAAAGGATACATCTTAATATAAAAGTTTATATCTTTTCTCTTATCGCTGATTTGTTTTATTACCTTGTGCAGGTGGGCGCAGTATGCACAGTCTGGATCGGTGAAAACAATAACTTTCTTTTCTGCTTTTAAATCGCCCAAAACAAGTGAGGAAGTTAAAGGGATTTTAGAAGTGTCAATCCGCTTTTTATCCTGGATTTCCGCGGCCGATTTTGCCGTGAGATTGGTCATCGTTTTCATTTCCACCAGATTGCCGAAAAACAGATGAGTCCTGGCAATATCAAAATAGAAAATGGCCGGTTGTGCCCCGCGCTCTAGCGCCACTTCGCATATCCCGGCGACTGGAGATTTTTTTACATATAATATTTTTGCACTATCGGCGTTTATCTTTTTCAGCATATCCGTGATTACGGTCGGGGAGATTGCATCGCATCCTCTCTTCCCGTTGCTGCCTCCTGCAAAAACCGGGTAAACTGCAAAACACAAAATTAGTAGATTTAGAATAATACTTGTTGAAAAGTGCTTACACATTTTTGAAATCCTTTCTTGATATTAAATAAACTTATCCACAAAATTCCTTGCACCCCAAGAACAGCTTTTCTGAAAGAATGACATTATCACAGGAAAGCGATGATTAATACACTTAGCAAATCTTGTACCAGCCTCCTGAAAATAAATGAATTTGAGAAAAACAAGATAAACGTATATGCGATAAAAATGGTCATGGCTGAAATTCTTTTGTATAAACAATAAACCTCGGTCGGATAAGCGACCAGTTTGGATCAATACGGGCGTAGTCTCGAAAATCCTCTTTTTATCCTATCAAAACCATTCCGGCCATCATCCCCATGGAAACGTCATCGGGCTTGGTGTCTTTGGTAATTTTATTAAATTGCCAGCCAATCGTTCTGCTTAATTCCAGAAAATTGACCCCCAGGCCGGACAGCGATATTCTGGCGCTGTCGGGAAAACGGCAGTTCTCATTCTTTTCCAGAACAAGGCATTTTGCCTCATCTTTGCAAAAAATCATTTTGCAGGAGCCTGTGGCTAACCCCCTGGAATTGGTAAATCCTTTCTTTCTTGCCAGTTGTTCAATGCTGGCGGATATTTCGTGAATGCGTTTTGCTACATCAAATCGTCTGTCGTCAAGAAGCACCTCGGTGGGGGTGTCAATTTTGAAGGCCAAAACATATTCGTATTGAAGCAGAAGATTTCTGAACTTGCCGGGATTCATGGCATGAGGCGGGCAGTTTGGGGACTGGCCGTAACCCGGACATTGAGGTTTGGCGCACATTTCGGTAAAACGGTCTTCCACCACGATTGATCGAGCTGATATTACCCCGGCGTCGCTGACTCCGAGCTCAAAAGCTTTCCGTATTAACTCCTGCAGTGAATCTGAACCTTTGATCATTGATCGCTTCCATCTTTATTTTGTTTGTTACCATAAAGAGAAAATTATGATATTTCAATCTCAAATTTCAGGTAAATAGAAAGCTCCCGCATGAGGATAATCGTCAGCAATAAGTTGGAAATTTTAGCCCGGAGTCTTGCCGCTGCATTGGATGAGCCGCTTTCTTCCCCGTTTGCGGGCGAAACCATCGTAATCCAAAGCACGGGGATGCAGAAATGGCTTTCCCTGGAACTGGCCCGACATCACGGGATCTGCAGCAATTATGATTTTCCGTTTCCCAACGCTTTTATCGACGACGTATTTAAAGCATTTATAGCCGGCTATCAACCTGATCTGTCCTATAATGTGGATGTTTTAGCCTGGAAAATCATGGAAGTTATCCCCGGTCTGCTCCGGGAAGATGATTTTCAGCCCGTCGGCAACTACCTGGGGAAGAATTATGATCAATTGAAACTGTTCGGGCTCGCCCGTCAGATCGCCGCTGTCTTTGACCAGTATTTGATTTTCCGGCCCGAGATGATTCTGTCGTGGGAGGAGGGGATAATTGGTTCTCCCCTGGAAAGGTGGCAGGCGCTCCTCTGGCGAAAAATTTCCAAGGATCAGGGTGCGATGCACAAGGCCAGACTTCGCCGGTTATTTTCCCGCATGGCCGAAGACAGACCGCCGAACCGGGACGCGTTGCCGGAAAGAATAGCAATCTTCGGCATTTCCTATCTGCCGCCGTATCATCTGGATATATTTCACCGGCTGTCGAAACACATTCCGGTCAGCATTTACTATTTGAATCCCTCGGGGGAATTCTGGGCGGACATTAAATCCGGGCGGGAGATTAATCTGACCCTGCAAAAATATCAGGGCGGCGCTGATGAGGTTGATGAAGATTTGCTGCACCTGGAAAGCGGCAATCGTCTTTTGGCGTCGCTGGGTTCCGTCGGCCGTGATTTCTTCCGGCAGGTTTGCGCACTATCCACCGAATATGAAGAACTATTTGACGAACCGGAGCCGACAAGTCTGCTTACCATGATCCAGGCGGATATTTATCAGCTTGCCGACAGAGGCCGGGAAGAAAAAAAGCGTACGGAAATTGCGGTCGATGATGAATCAATCCAGATTCATTCCTGCCACTCTCCGCTGCGGGAAGTGGAAAACCTCCACAATATTTTGCTGAGGCTCATCGCAAAAGACAGCGCCTTGCAGAGCCGCAATGTGCTGGTGATGACCCCCGATATAGAGGCCTATGCGCCCTGTATTGAAGCTGTCTTCGAATCGCGGCTGCCGAAAATACCATACAGCATCGCCGACCGGCGCAGTTTTACCGGCAATGCCGTGGCCGGCGGCTTTTTTGCCCTGCTGGATTTAATAATGGGGCGTTTCACCGCCGGCGAGGTGTTGTCTCTTTTGGAAAACGAGGCCATAGCGCAAAAGTTTGATATAACAGCTTCCGCCGCAGAACTGATCAGGCGCTGGGTAGCGGGCGTAAATATAAAGTGGGGAATAAATGAAAAACACCGGGAGGAATTCGGCCTGCCGCAGTTTTCTCAAAACACCTGGCTGAGCGGCATTAATTCCATGCTGGCCGGTCTGGCGCTCGACGGACGCAGAAGGGAACTGTTTGACGACATCCTTCCCTACGGGGAAATAGAGGGGGATAAAACAGCAATCCTCGGCAACTTTCTGAATTTCTGGTCGGCGCTGCTCAGCGCGAAAGATCTTCTCGCCGGTCGTAAAACCCTGGAGGCATGGTCTGCAATATTGAAAAAAGTACTGGCCGATTTTTTTCCGGATACGGGGAATTACGCAGATCAATTGTATAAGCTGAATGAAATATTCAACCGTATTACCCGTGAAGGGCAAGTGGCGAAAATGGAAACAGCCGTTGATCTGAAAGTAATCAAAAGTTATCTGGCAACTTCCTCCTCCGCCAGAGTTTTGAGCTCCCGTTATTTATCCGGCGGCGTGACGTTTTGTGCGATGCTGCCGATGCGCAGCATCCCTTTCGACGTGATCTGTCTGCTCGGCATGGATAATGAAGCCTACCCGCGCCGGGACAATAAACCCGGTTTTGATTTGATGGAGGCCAAAAAACTTCCGGGAGATAGATCGCTGCGCGGTGAGGATCAGTATTTATTTCTCGAAGCGATTCTGTCGGCGAGAAAAAACCTGATCATCAGTTATGTCGGGCAGAATATGCAGGACAACAGCGCTCTTCTTCCTTCTCCACTCGTGAGCGATCTTCTGGATTACATGGACGGGGGATTTATCAGTGACGACGGCAAAAGCGCCTCCGCCCGGATAACAAGACAGCATCATTTGCATGAATTTCATCCCGATTATTTCGGGGGGCAAAAACAGCTCTACAGCTATTCGCAGGATAATTATCGGGCGGCGCAGGTGCTGGCCGGTGAGCAGAAAGAAGTGCAGCCGTTTATTGTCGCCGATCTAAAGGAAGCGCCGCTGCCGGGAAAAGCAATAACCGTCGGTGATTTAATTGCTTTTTACCGCCATCCGGTACAGTACTTTCTGGAAAAAAGGCTCCGCCTGCAGCTTTTGCGCGATGCGGAGGAAGCGGACGACAGCGAGCCGTTTGCCATCGACAATCTTTCCGCTTATACAATCAAGCAGGATCTGCTCGAAACGGAAGCTCAAAATCTTGATGCCGCTAAAATTTACGAAATCAGAAAAGCCGCCGGCGCGCTGCCTGTCGGTGCGGCCGGCGATTACTATTTTGCATCGCTGAAAAGCGGGGTGCAGGATTTTGCCGCTGTCGTTCGCTCCTTTGTGGCAGACAGGAAAGCGCAAAAGTTAACGATTGACTTTAACCTCGGCGATGTGCGGATTACCGGAGTCATTGGCAACATTTATGAAAATACTCTCCTTCATTACCGTCCGGCCAAATTAAAGGCCTCTGACTTTCTGCAAGCGTGGATCAATCATTTACTGATCAGTATTCATCCGGCCTGCGCATCGTCTTTCTCCAGTATTCTTTTGGGAGAGGATGGACAATTGCTGCTGAAAAGGACGGACGAAGCGCAAAAAATATTGGAAAGGCTGATCGAATATTACCGGCAGGGGCAGAAAAAACCGTTGAAATTATTTCCGCGCACTTCTTTGGAATATGTAAAAACTTTCCTGCAGAAACAAAAAAACAGACAGGAAGCGCTGCGGGCGGCAGAGAAAATCTGGCGCGGCGACGGCAACGGCTGGGAGGAAGGGGAGTCCGGCGAAATCGCCCATAAAATCTGTTTTGCAAATTATCAGCCTCTGGATGATGAATTTGAAAAGATCGCCCTGGAAGTACTGGGGCCTCTTTTCTTACAATGGAAAAAATTGGAGTCGTAGGTGAGTATTAATTTTGACGCGCTAAAGTGTTCGCTCGACGGCGTAAATCTGATCGAGGCCAGTGCAGGCACTGGCAAAACCCATGCGCTGGCTTCCCTCTATCTGCGGTTCATTTTCGAGAAAGAATTGGCGCCGCAGCGGATTTTAGTCATCACTTATACCAAAGCGGCAACGGCGGAATTAAAAAAGCGAATCCGGAAAATGCTGCAGGAAGCGCAGGCAGCCTTTGCCGAGGGGACCGCCGCAAATTCTTTTTTGCAGGCTCTTCTGGCACAGTATCCCGCAGCAGAGCAAAGAAAGAAAATTACCCGTCGACTGGCGCAGGCGCTGACAAATTTTGACGAAGCGGCGATACACACAATCCACGGGTTCTGTCAGCGTATTTTGCTGGATAACGCCTTCGAAAGCGCAACCATGTTTGATGCCGAACTGATCGAAAATCAGCAGAGCCTGGAGCGGGAGTTCGTTGAAGATTTCTGGCGCCGGAATTTTTATCAAAATGATCCGCTGATTATCCGCCATGCGCTTTCCAGCGGCGTTAATAAGGGCTATTTCCTGCAGCTGCTGAAGACCGCTATGGTCACACCTGCTTTGCAGGTGATTCCCGATTATCGAAACGCAGCGGTAGTGGATTTGGATGGCCTGGCGTACGAGATGAATGACAAGTTTGGAAGCTTTCGGCAACTGTGGCGGAATCAGCGAAGC
>DAOQVG010000059.1:0-8232 GCA_035341435.1 Smithellaceae bacterium | reverse complement strand
ACCTCTAGAGGTCTGGTCAGGCCTCTTATGCCGCTTAATAATATTAATTTTTTCTACAACAATCCGGGATTCTTCAGGAATAACTTTCAGTATCTTGCCTGTTTTGCCTTTATCCTTACCCGCAAGAACCTTTACCTCATCCCCTTTTTTTAGTCTGTTTAAGCTCATTTTTTTCCTCTTCGAAACAGGTTTACAACACCTCTGGCGCCAGAGAGATAATCTTCATGAATTGCTTCGCTCTTAACTCACGAGCAACTGGTCCAAATATTCTTGTTCCAATTGGTTCCATCTGGTTGGAAATCAAAACAGCTGAATTGTCATCAAACTTAAGGTATGACCCGTCCGGCCTTTTTACCTCTTTGACCGTACGGACGATGACAGCCTTCATTACGTCACCCTTTTTTACTTTGGAATTGGGAATTGCTTCCTTCACGGCAACAACAATTACATCACCCAAACTTGCAAACCTGCGCTTCGAACCACCAAGTACCTTGATACAAGCTACCTTTTTAGCGCCTGAGTTATCTGCAACATTTAGTATGGTCTGCATCTGAATCATAATATATCCCCATAAAAACAACCTGTTTGTAAAAACAAGCCGTTATTTTGCTTTCTCCAGAATTTCTATCATACGCCAGCGTTTGTCCCTGCTCATCGGGCGCGACTCAATAATTAGTACGGTGTCTCCTGCTTTACACTCGTTTTTCTCATCATGGACCTTATATTTCACATGTTTGCGTACATACTTGTGAAATATTGGATGTTTTACCAAGCGCTCCGCTCTGACGACAATTGTCTTGTCCATCTTATCGCTAGTTACCACGCCCTTGATTGTGCGTTTATTTCCCTGCTCAGCCATGTTAACTTGCCGCCTCCTTTTCCTTCAATACCGTGTTAACGCGGGCGATGTCCCTCCGCAGACTACCTAGCTTTGCCGTGGGCTCCAACTGGCCTGATGCATGACGTATCCGCAACTTAAATAGTTCTTCTGCCAATTCAATTCTTTTTTGTTTGAGCTCGTTGATACCCAGATCTCTGATTTCTTTAATTTTCATCAGATATCTCCCTCGCTAAAAATTTAGTGGCTATCGGCAACTTGTGGGCAGCAAGACGAAATGCTTCTCTTGCCACTTCTAAAGTTACTCCTTCCATCTCATAAAGAACCGAACCGGGTTTTACTACCGCCACCCATCCTTCCGGTGCTCCTTTTCCTTTACCCATACGAGTTTCAGCGGGTTTCTTTGTATACGATTTATGCGGGAACACCCTGATCCATATCTTACCACCACGCTTGACATGACGAGTCATAGCAATACGAGCCGCTTCAATCTGTCTCGCTGTAATCCAGCCACATTCCGCCGCCTGTAATCCAAAATCACCAAAAGAGATTGAACTACCCTTCGTCGCCTTTCCCCCCATGCGTCCTTTATGCAGCTTTCTGTATTTTACCCTCTTCGGCATTAACATAATCAAAAACTCCTGTTGCTCTTTACAACGACAATTTCATATTGGGCGCCGGCCAGGATTTAACAGCCAGCGAAATAATTATTGCTTATCTGTTCTTGTCGGCAGCACTTCACCATGAAAAATTAAAACTTTAACACCGATCAACCCGTAAGCGGTATGAGCTTCAATAAACCCATAATCGATGTCTGCCCGCAATGTATGCAGCGGCACTCTTCCCTCACGGTACCATTCGGAACGCGACATTTCAGCCCCGCCTAATCTTCCTGAGCAGTTTATCTTGATGCCTTTTGCCCCGAATTTGAGCGCATACCCTACACACTTTTTCATCGCCCGACGGAATGCAACTCTTCTTTCCAATTGCATGGCCACGTTTTCCGCAACCAGCTGCGCGTCTATTTCCGGTTTACGCACTTCTAAAATATTTATTATTATTTCTGACTGCGAAAATTTCTCGATATCAGTTTTCAGCTTTTCAATTTCCGAGCCTTTTTTACCTATGATCACACCCGGTCTTGCAGCATAAATGTTTACTTTTGCTTTGTTCGCGGCCCGTTCAATCTCAATTTTAGAAATACCGGCATGATAGAGTTTTTTCTTGAGGTATTTTCTGATCTTCAAGTCTTCATGCAACGTTTCACTGTAGTTTTTATCGGCAAACCAAACCGACTGCCACTTTTTAATGAAACCTAATCTTAATCCTACCGGGTTAACTTTCTGACCCAATATCGTACCTCCTTACTTTTCGTCCAATATAACTGTAATATGTGAAGATCTTTTCTTTATTCCTGCTGCTCTTCCCTGCGCCCTTGCTCTCCATCTCTTCATTGACGGCCCCTGATCAACAAATACCTTTTTTACGTAAAGGATGTTTTCATCAATATTGGGATTCTGTGCAGCATTTGCAACAGCAGATTTAAGAACTTTCGCAATTATCCCTGCCGCATATTTTCTGGTATATAATAGGATATTCTGAGCTTCCTGCACTCTTTTTCCTCTAATTAAATCAACCACCAGTCTCACTTTCTGTGGTGACATCCTAATATATTTTGCAATTGCTTTCGCTTCCATATTTCTTAACCTCAAACACCTCTGTTAGTGCACAAGTCTATTTACGAACCTTCGTTTTCCGATCACCCGAATGGGAATAAAAAGTCCTCGTCGGTGAAAACTCACCCAGCTTATGCCCTACCATGTTCTCTGTTACATAAACAGGAATGAATTTCTTCCCGTTATGCACTGCGAATGTATAGCCAATGAGTTCCGGTGTTATGGTTGACCGCCGTGACCAAGTCTTGATGACATTTTTGCTTCCCTCCGCTTCCATCTTGCGGGTTTTGGCAAGCAATCTCTCCTCGATATACGGACCTTTTTTAATCGAACGTGCCACGCTTTTTAACCTCTTCTCTTAACAATATATTTATCAGTACTCTTGTTCTTTCTTGTTTTATGCCCTTTTGTCGGTATTCCCCACGGAGTACAGGGATGTCTGCCCCCCGATGACCTTCCTTCACCACCACCCATCGGATGGTCTACAGGATTCATTACAACACCACGAACATGGGGCTTTTTCCCCAGCCATCTCTTCCTGCCGGCTTTGCCGATGCTAACATTTTCATGTTCGTTATTGCCCACCTGCCCTATTGTTGCCATACACTCAATAAATACTTTCCGCACTTCACCGGAAGGAAGTCTCACCTGCGCATAATCGCCTTCCTTCGCCATCAGTTGGCCGTAAGCCCCCGCTGAACGGATTAGTTGACCTCCACGACCAACTTTCAATTCTACATTGTGAATCAATGATCCCAGGGGAATGTATTTTAAAGGTACAGCATTACCGGGCTTTATATCAGCCTTTTCTCCACTGACTATCACGTCGCCCACATTCAATTGCGCCGGTGCAACTATATACCTCTTTTCACCATCACGATAATTTAGCAGTGCAATTCTTGCTGTTCTATTCGGATCGTACTCTATCGCCGCTACTTTGGCTGGAATATCCGTCTTGTTACGGCAAAAATCAATTATCCGATATTTTCTTTTGTGTCCGCCGCCGATATACCTCGCCGTTATTCTCCCGTAACTATTGCGCCCGCCTGATTTTCTCAACGGCTTCAAGAGGCTTTTTACCGGTTCTGCAGAGGTGATTTCTTCAAAATCTGGAACACTTTGAAATCTTCGCCCCGCTGATGTTGGTTTGTATTTTATTATTCCCATCAGTCTAATCCTTAACTAAGTCCTTATACGCCTTCAATAACATCTATGCGGTTACCGGCAGTCAACGTCACTATTGCTTTTTTCCAGGAACTTTTGCGTCCCATTATCCGGCCCATTCTTTTCTTCTTGCCTAATACATTAATGACATGAACATCAACAACCTTAACCTTAAACAGTTTCTCCACTGCCCGGCCGATTTCCACCTTGTTTGCTTTCCGGTCGACTTCAAAAATATATTTGTTCGACTCATCCCGGGCGACGGTACTCTTTTCTGTAAGCAGCAATTTTTTTA
Source organism: Smithellaceae bacterium (assembly GCA_035341435.1). Lineage (GTDB taxonomy): Bacteria > Desulfobacterota > Syntrophia > Syntrophales > Smithellaceae > MVRV01. The sequence continues at coordinate 4,259 of DAOQVG010000059.1, read as the reverse complement.
CTATCTGATGTACTTCCATTATGCCAGCAATGCCCCTTCAATCTTTTTTACGGAGGGCTCCAGAAGAACTACATGTTCGCAATTTAAAATATCATAAACATTAATTCCTTCCGCCCTGACCATTTTTACATTCTTGATGTTCCTTGAAGACTTAAATAAAGCTTCATCGTTATTATCCAAAACAAAAAGTGATTTTCTTAAGCCGAAACGATCAACAACGGTTTTAAATGCTTTGGTACTGATTTTCTCCATTGGAAAATCTTTCAATATCAGCATTTTATCTTCTTTAAGTTTCATACTGAGGACGGATATTAACGCCTTCTTCCGTACTTTTTTGGGAACGCTGAATGAGTAATCTCGGGGCTGAGGACCAAAAACAATTCCGCCGCTTCGCCAAATGGGTGATCTTGTAGTTCCCACACGGGCACGACCTGTCCCTTTTTGACGCCAGGGCTTTTTCCCTCCCCCGCTGACATCGGATCTTCCTTTGGTGGAAGATGTTCCGGAACGGCGAGCCGCCATTTGCATCTTGACGACGTCATATACAACTGCTTCATTGACGTCAGCGCCAAAAACAGCATCATTTAATTCTACTTGCGCAACTTTATTTTTTTCAATATCAAATACATCTGCTACTGCCATGATTATAACTCCAGATGTGAGACTTACACACTTATTTTCTTGGCTTGTTTAATCAGCACAAAATCGTTTTTGCAGCCGGGTATAGAGCCCTTCAACAAAATCAAATTTCGATCCGTGCGAACCTGCCATACTTGCAGATTCTGGATAGTTTTACGGACTGCGCCCATATGACCGGCCATCTTTGTACCTTTAAAAACACGTGAAGGATCGGCGCTGGCGCCAATCGAACCGGGAGCACGATGGAACATCGAACCGTGTGTCGCCCGTCCTCCGCCAAACCCATGCCTCTTTATAACTCCAGCAAATCCTTTACCTTTGGAAGTGCCGATAACATCGACAAAATCCCCCGCCGTAAAGATGTCCGCCGTAATTTCCTGACCAACTTCATATTCTTCTCCGTCGGTCTTAAACTCTTTCAGCTTACGGAAAAATCCTTTGTTGGCCTTGTTGAAATGCCCTTGCAATGGTTTTGTCACATTCTTTTGTTTTTTTCGCCCGTATCCAAGCTGAATGGCATCATAGCCTTCTTTGGCTTTTGTTTTCACCTGAACGACAACGGAAGGCTCAACTTCGATGGCTGTAACTCCGACAGCGGCGCCGTCTTCACCAAATATTTGAGTCATTCCTAACTTTTTACCAATGATTCCCTTCTTCATTATCTTCCAACTTTTAATAAAATATAAAGCCAACAATTTATATTCCGAAGACCGGCAATAAATACCGCCCAATCTCCCTATAACCGGATTTGAACTTACGCTTTTATCTCAACATCAACACCTGCTGACAAATCCAGCTTCATCAAGGCATCCACAGTAGCTTGCGTAGGTTCAACAATATCAATCAGTCTTTTATGCGTTCTGATTTCAAACTGCTCACGGGATTTTTTATCAACATGAGGTGAGCGATTAACACAATACTTGTTGATCTCTGTAGGCAGTGGAATGGGGCCGGCAACGCGCGCACCGGTCCTCTTTGCTGTTTCTACTATTTCTTCAACAGAACGATCCAGCAATTTGTAGTCGTAAGCTCTGAGACGAATTCTAATCTTCTGGTCTTTCATTGGTCAAATAACCCTTTTTCACTATTTCTATTCAATAACCTTACTCACGACGCCGGCGCCTACCGTTCTGCCGCCCTCTCGAATAGCGAATCTCAGCTGTTCTTCCATGGCGATAGGGGTAATCAATTCTATACTCATGTTAACGTTATCACCGGGCATAACCATTTCCACACCTTCCGGCAACGTCGCCACGCCAGTCACGTCGGTTGTGCGGAAGTAAAACTGCGGGCGATAACCGGAGAAGAACGGTGTGTGACGGCCGCCTTCTTCCTTGGTCAGAACGTAAACTGCAGCCTCAAATTTTGTATGCGGTGTAATGGAAGCGGGTTTGGCAATAACCTGACCTCTTTCCACTTCTTCGCGCTTAATGCCTCTTAAGAGCAAACCAACGTCGTCACCGGCGCGGCCTTCGTCAAGAGTCTTACGGAACATTTCAATACCGGTTACGACTGTTTTGATTGTTGAACGTATACCGATGATTTCCACTTCATCACCGACTTTAACAATACCTCTGTCTACTCTTCCCGTGACGACCGTACCACGACCAGAAATGGTGAATACGTCACCGACCGGCATAAGGAAAGGTTTATCGGTATCGCGTTTCGGCTCGGGAATATAAGTATCGACAGCCTCCATTAATTCCCAGATGGATTTTACATCCGGCGAATTGGAATCATCAGATTCCAAAGCCTTCAGCGCTGATCCGCGGATAATGGGGATATCATCGCCGGGAAATTCATACTGTGTTAAGAGTTCTCTTAATTCGAGCTCCACCAGATCAAGAAGCTCGGGATCATCTACCAGGTCAACTTTATTTAAATAAACGACAATGTAAGGAACCTGAACCTGACGGGCAAGGAGGATGTGCTCTCTGGTCTGGGGCATGGGGCCGTCGGAAGCGGCGACAACAAGAATGGTGCCGTCCATATGAGCGGCGCCGGAAATCATGTTTTTGATATAGTCGGCGTGACCAGGGCAATCAACGTGTGCATAATGTCTTTTTTCCGTTTCATACTCCACGTGCGAAATATTAATTGTAACGCCTCTTTCTTTTTCTTCGGGAGCGTTATCAATAGAATCAAAAGGTCGAAATTCCGCGAAGCCTTTCTTGGCCAAATGCTTGGTAATCGCTGCGGTCAGCGTGGTTTTTCCATGGTCTACGTGTCCGATGGTTCCTATATTTAAATGCGGCTTCGTCCTTTCAAATTTTTTCTTTGCCATATCAATATACCTCCTTAACTTTGAATGGTTGCTTCTCTTGTCGTTTAAGCAATATAGTTTTTAATTTAATTTATTTAGAATTTATAATGGGCGAAAGCTTTGTTTGCTTCAGCCATTTTATGCACGCTTTCCTTCTTCTTAATCGAACCACCGCGATTATTGGCGGCATCTATCAATTCACCGGCCAATTTTTCCCGCATTGTCTTTTCCGTACGATCCTGAGCATTTGTAATCAACCAGCGAATTGCCAGTGCCGTGCGCCTCGACGGCACAACTTCCGTCGGCACCTGATAAGTGGAGCCGCCAACGCGTCTGGACTTAACTTCAATAAGCGGCTTAACATTATTTAAAGCTTTTTCAAAAAGCTCAACCGGCGGCTGCTCTTTTACCTTTTTTTCAATAATATCAAAAGCGCCGTAAAGAATACTCTCCGCCGTGCTCTTTTTCCCGCGTTTCAACAGCGAATTGACAAACTTCGCAACCAGTTTGTTATTGTACTTCGGATCGGGCAAAACATCCCTTTTTTCTACTTCCCGTCTTCTTGGCATTTAACTATCTCCGTCTAACTAGGCTTTTTCGCACCGTACTTTGATCTGCCTTGTTTACGATCAGCAACACCGACAGCATCAAGCGTACCTCTGATGATATGATACCTTACACCGGGCAAATCCTTAACTCTGCCTCCGCGTACCAGAACAACCGAATGCTCCTGCAAATTGTGTCCGATACCCGGTATGTAAGAAGTAACTTCGTAACCACTTGTAAGGCGAACTCTCGCCACTTTCCTCAAAGCCGAATTAGGCTTCTTGGGAGTCGTCGTATAAACCCGGACACAGACACCGCGACGTTGTGGTGAACCAGCCAGTGCCGGTGAATCTGATTTCTTTTGTATCTTGCTTCTGCCTTTGCGAACCAATTGACTTATAGTCGGCATTTTTCCTCCCGATCTAACTTTTCCTGCTATTTTTCTCAGCCGCAGTAAAGCGTTGCTAACTATCAACTCAACGCTTATATGTCAAGCTTTTTCTCAACCCTCTTTAACTTTCTTCGACACTAACCTCCGCGCCCTCATCCTCAACCCTGATACCCAGTTTCCTGTACATTACCAAACCGGTGCCGGCCGGAATCAAACGCCCCATGATCACATTCTCCTTTAAGCCTCTCAGGTAGTCCGTCTTCCCGGAAAGAGATGCTTCGGTAAGCACTCTGGTCGTTTCCTGGAACGAAGCCGCGGAAATAAAGCTCTGCGTACTGAGCGATGCTTTCGTAATACCCAGAAGCAGCGGTTCGCCGATTGCCGGTCGGCCGCCTTGAGCCACGATCTTCTCATTTTCTT
>DAOQVG010000058.1:0-8287 GCA_035341435.1 Smithellaceae bacterium | reverse complement strand
GTATGCCGCAGTGACGAAGGATGAAGCGCAACGCAGCATCCGGCCTTTTTACGATCCCGTCAATCATAACGCTTTTTCCCACAGTATTTAATCCGGGTGTTGCAACAAAGAAACAATGCCTTTACTTGAGCAATTTTCCTCTTTTATCGAGCTGTATTTCCAGTTTTTTAAGCAGAGCGATGTCCTTTTTCAATTGCTCATTTTCCTGCTGCAGCCTGTTTATTTCCGCACGATCGCGTTCTTTCGCAGACGCACAATCGTTGATCAGCTTTTCCTTTTCCGTCTTTTCGCTGAGCAAAGCCGCGGATGTAGCTTTAACTTTCTCCTGTAAAGCAAGCAGATGATCAATAGTCAGCACCACGGCTTGCGCACTTTCGGCCCATTTACTTTGCGGGGACTTCGAAACAAGAGTTGCCAGCCCGGCCTTTGCCCCATCATAATCCGGTTCGCCCTCCTTCGTATCCAACAACAGCAGCGCTTCTCTGACTACATCCACATCGGACGGGGGAAAAATGCCACGCTTCCGGAGGGCATCCTGCCCGCTGTCGGCCTTCCCGGAATCCGGGCTGTGGGCGCACCCCGCAATAAAAAAAACAAGAAGAAAAATAAAAAATAACCATTTGTTTTGCATCAACAATGCTCCATCTCCAATATGGCCTGTTTTACCACCGGATGCAGAATATTGTGTTTTTCCCAGTCTTCCTGCGTCACATAGTTGTTGCCGGGAAGAGTCTTGGCGTACTCTTTCAGTTTCGCCGCAGTCATTGCCATATCCAGTGGATTTTTAAAACGCGTCCCATCATCGGTTACTATGGCTGCGGAAATAGTGATTAAAGGGAATTTTTGCGCTAAGCCCTGACGATCCCGGCCTTGAATATAACCTCTTTGCACGTCCTGGACATCATAAAATCTCAATATTCGCTTCTCAAAATCGGCCACCAGCTTCCGGCACACGCTTTTGGTCAGCTCAGGATTCGCTATGACGACAAAATCGTCTCCCCCGATATGCCCGATGAATATTTCTTCTCTGGATCTATTTTCGACACATTCTTTAAGAATATCGCCTACTTCTTTAATTACTTCACTCCCCCAGGCATATCCGTATTTATCGGCAAAAGGTTTAAAATTATCAAGATCAATCTGGCAAAGAGAAAACGACCTGCCCCTGGCCAGCATATCTCGAATCCGGTTTTCAATGGCAATATTTCCCGGCAGACCGGTAAGGGGACTCGCATCCAGGTTCAGTTCTTCGAGCACCCGGAGCCGTTTGGTCATATATATAAAGTCCTTCGCCAGGGCCCCGATTTCATCGTTGCGCCGCACGGAAATTTCATGGTCGAGCTTCCCCTCGGCTATTAAACCGGTAGCCTGCTGCAGTTGCCTCAGTGGCTTGGAAATATTCCGGGTAATCAAAAGAGCCAGGGCGATTCCCAACAGCAGACTCAACGAACCCAACGCCAGAGTCATTTTGGTGGCATCAGAACTTTGACGGGCGATCAGATTCATCTTGTCATTAATGGCTTTATCAGTCTTTAATTGAATACTTTTCAGCAGCGACAGCATTTGTTCAACCGTTTTTTTGCTGGAAGAATCGGAGAGCGCCATCGCCTCCTGTAGCCGCCCCTCCTTCAGAAGAGCAACTTCCTGCGCGAAAGATGAACGGTAACGGTCATGCAGGATGGCCAGACGGTGCAGGTTTTTATCTCCCGCTTGCCCGCTGCCCAGTTTGTTGATGATCTCCAGGCCGGTTTGGAAATCGCCGGCGCGCTGCCGGAAGATTTGCTCGAAAGACGCATCTTTAAAAATAAAGTATTTTTTTTCGGCGCTTTCCTGAGCGAGCAGCGCATCCAGCATGTTTTTAGCCGTTTCCCCGACAACAAAATGGCGATGAGTGATATCATCAGCCGCCAGGCTGAGCCGCTGCAGGTGAAATACGGCATGAGCGCCCACCAGCAATGTCAGCAGCGCCATAAACACATAACCGAACAGAAGTTTTCGGCTTATGGTCAATCTCATTGTTTCTGCTTATCCTTATTTAATACGTTCGGACTGCGGAGGAATCTGTAGTTTGTCGCCCGCTGATTTCCATCTCAGAAAAAATTCTTTGCATGTTGCATGCCATATCATGCTCTCTCGTTAAGAATTAACACAACCGGCCGGCAGGAGTAAAGGACAAACTTCTCAATAATCGAAAATTATTAAAAATAACCAATAACGGGAAAGCTTCTTGCCACTGACATAAAGTTTTGCTAAACTCCATTAATCAAAGAAGGGAGGCGCTTTCATGTTTTACAACGAAGAATTTGAAACACTGCCGCGCGAAGCACTGCAAGCAATGCAAATCAAGAGGCTGCAACAGGTGCTGCAACGTGTTTATCACACTGTCGGACATTACAAAAAATCCCTCGACGCGGCCGGTGTCAAGCCGGACGACATCAAATCCCTGGCCGATCTGCGTAAGCTTCCCTTTATGACCAGATCGGACCTGCAAAACAATTACCCGTTCGGTCTGTTTGCCGTACCGATGAGCAGCGTAGTGCGGCTGCACGCGTCGGCCGGCACCAGCGGACGTTCGACCGTCTTCGGTTATACCAAACGCGACGTGGATACATGGTCCGAATTAATGGCGCGCTCTCTGGTCGCGGCCGGACTCACTAAAAATGACATCGTCCACAATGCCTTCGGCTACGGTTTATTCACCACCGGACTGGGGATGCATTTCGGAGCGGAAAAGATAGGCGCCAGCGTCATTCCAATGTCCGGCGGCAATTCGAAAAGACAAATCATGATCCTGCAGGATTTCGGACCGACCGCCATCTGCTGCACGCCTTCCTATGCCCTGCACCTGGCCGAACAGGGCGGCGCTCTCGGCGTGGATATGAAGGCATTGAAACTGCGCGTCGGCATTTTCGGGGCGGAACCCTGCAGCCAGCAGATGTGCGATGAAATTGAAAAAATCTATGGAATAACCGCCCTGAATTTTTACGGCCTTTCGGAAGTTATGGGCCCCGGCATCGGCATGGAGTGTCTGGAGGGCCGCAATGGAATGCATATTTTCGAAGACCATTTTCTGGTGGAAACAATTGACCCGGAAACCGGCGAAGTGCTGCCCGAAGGAGCCGAAGGCGAACTGGTTTTTACCACTCTGACGAAAGAAGCATTCCCGCTGGTCCGTTACCGCTCCGGCGATATTTCCCGCCTGATTACCGAGCCCTGCCGCTGCGGCCGCAGTCATATCAAGATCGAAAGAATTGTGAAAAGAAGCGACGATATGCTGATTATTCGCGGCGTCAATGTGTTCCCGGCGCAAGTGGAAGCTGTCTTAACCGATATTGAAGGACTGGAGCCTCACTATCAGATCATTGTGGATAAAAGCGGCGCCCTGGATTCTCTGGAATTGCAGGTTGAAGTCAGTGAAAAAACATTCAGTGAATCGGGCAGTGTCAAGGAACTCCAGAATATTGAACGACGAATTATCAAAGATATGAAAGACTATTTAGGCGTTTCCGCCCGGGTAAAACTGGTTGAACCCAATACATTGCAGCACACACCGGGCCAGGCCGCCAAAGTCATCGATAAACGCCGCATCTGATGCAAGATAAAGGAGGAACAACTGTATGAAAGTAGAACAAATATCAATATTTCTGGAAAACAGACCGGGCTCGCTGGAACATGCCACCCGCGTTCTGGAGGACGCCAAAATTAACATTCGAACACTTACGGTTGCCGAAACCGCCGATTTCGGCATTTTAAGGTTGATCGTCAATGATGTGGAAAAGGCCAACGCCGTGCTCAAAGAAAATGGTTTCCGCGTTAATAAGACGGCTGTAGTGGCCGTCGAGGTACCCGACCGGCCGGGCGGTTTGCACAGCATTATGAAAGTACTGGGCCAGGAAGGTATTAATGTCGAATACCTTTACGCTTTTGTAGAAAAAAGCGGTGAAAACGCCGTCATTATCTTCCGCTTTGACAATCCGGAAAAAGCCATCGAAGTTCTGCTGGCGAATAAGTTTACGGTAGTGCCGGGGGCAAAACTCTACGAATTCTAACGATTAGAACAAGGGGTTGCAACCCCTTGTTCTGAGATCTTTATAATGAGACCCGGATGAAAAAACTTGCTTTTTTCAAGCAAATAAATTAAGGGTGACCCATATTTTGAATTTTTCAGGGTAAATGATGACAAGCTTGAACAGAATCTCAACAAACTGGTGGTGGTGGCACAAAATATCAGGGGGAGATCTGTTCACCGTATAGGACAATAAAAATATTACCGTAGGAAGGCCGTGAACAGAGAATGTTCACGGCCTTTTTTTTATTATTTTAATAATTGGGAGGTATATTTTATGAAAAAGTATTTTCGCAACACAATAGTCACCCTTGTAGCCGTCTTCTTTGCCGCTGCTCTGTTCCCGGCAGCTCTCAAAGCGGCTCCGATGAAACTGACGTACGCCAATTTTCCTCCGGCGTCCACATTCCCCTGTGTCCAGATGGAACGGTGGGCCAAGGAAGTGGAAAAAAGGACCAATGGAGAAGTCAAGATTCAGACCTTCCCCGGCGGAACCCTGCTGCCGGCCAAAAACATTTTTGACGGCGTCGTTTCCGGAACGGCGGACATCGGCAATTTCGCCATGAGTTATCAACCCGGTCGCTTCCCCGTTTCCGAAGCTGTCGATTTGCCCCTCGGCTTCAAAAGCTCCAAGGTAGCCAGCCTCGTCCTTAACGACCTCATTGAAAAATACAAACCAGCGGAATTCAGGAAAGTAAAAATACTCACCGTCTTCACCTGCCCCCCGGCCGATTTCATGACCAGCCGCCCCGTAAGATCATTGAAAGACCTGAAAGGGATGGAGCTGCGGGTATCGGGAACGGGCGCACAAATGATCAAGACACTGGGAGCCATCCCCGTCGCCATGCCCCAGTCGGAAACGCCGGAGGCCATTCAAAAAGGTGTTGTCAAAGGCATCGTTTCCTCCATGGAAGTATTGAAGGATCTCAACTACTCCGCTTACTGCCCTTATGCGACGGACGCCAACCTCTTTGTCGTCTCCTTCGCCGTCGTCATGAATATCAACAAGTGGAATGCCCTGTCGCCGAAAGCAAAAAAAGTCATGGAAGACCTGCGGACGGAACAGGCTCTCTGGACGGGCAATTATGTTGACAATCATGTTCAGGAAGGGCTGGCCTGGTCGAAGCAAAAATATAACCATCAGGTCATTAACCTGCCCGCCAAAGACAAGGCGGAAATCGCCCGACTGCTGAATCCCATCATCCAGGATTATGTAAAGCGCGTAACTGCCCAGGGTCTTCCCGGCAGCCAGATTATTAAAGACGCCTACATCCTGAAGGCAAAATACGAAAAGAAATACAAGTAACCGGCAATCTTCCGGCATCACTTCCGCCGGCAGGGGGAAGTGATGCACTCGAAGTACATACATTCGTCAAACACAGGTGTTGAACATGAAAGTTTTAGATCAGATCGATCTCTTTCTTAGTAAAGGATTGATGATAGTGGGCGGCATCGCCCTTTTGTCGCTGATGATTCTGGCCACGGGCAATGTTGTCCTGCGGATTCTACATGTTCCCTTCAGCGGATGCTACGAGATCATTTCCTTCCTGGGCGCCATCGTAACGGCGGCCGCCCTGGGGTATACGCAAAGAAACAGGGATCATATCATTGTCGATATCCTTTCGGATAAATTTCCGCCGGGAGTGAAAAAAATAGTCGACGCCGCCTCCTACTTGATTGTCGCCGTCTTTTTTGCCGTCGTCGCCCGGCAAACCTTGCTGTGGGGGCTGCAAATCCGGGAATCGGGTGAACTTTCGGAGACTTTAAAGATCATCTATCATCCTTTCATTTTCGGCGTCGCGCTGGGATTTGCCTTTCTGGCGCTCTCCGGAGCCGTCGATTTTTTCAAAGTCCTCTTGAACAGCGAGGACGGAGAAGGGAGGGTCTATTATGAATGAGGCTATGGTCGGCGTCTACGGCATAGGCATCATGTTCGCCATCCTGTTTTTCCTGCGGATTCCGGCGGGATTCACCATGGCCATCGTCGGATTTTGCGGCATCGCCTTCGTTACGTCCATACCGGCGGCCTGCGGCATGATCGGTTCGGAGCTCTGGAATATTTTCTCCAGCTACGGATTGACGGTAATCCCCATGTTTATCCTGGTGGGCGAGTTCATCCATTATGCGGGTTATAACGACAGCCTCTACCATGCCACTCACCGCTGGTTCGGCCATTACCGGGGAGGACTGGCCATGACGACCATCATGGCCTCGGCCGCTTTTTCCGCCATCAGCGGCTCCAACACCGCTACGGCGGCGACCATGAGCACCGTCGCCATTCCCTCCATGAAAAAATACGGCTACCATCCCATGCTGAATGCCGGCAGCGTGGCGGCGGGGGCAACCCTGGGCGTGCTCATTCCGCCCAGCATCGTCCTGGTCGTTTACGGCCTTTACACCGGCCAGTCCATCGGCAAACTCTTCTTCGGCAATGTCATCCCCAGCGTCATCCTTACGGTTCTTATCGCCGCCACGGTTTTCTTCATTTGCCACCGGCACCCCGACTGGGGCCCCAAAGGAGAGAAAAGCACCTGGAAACAGCGCTTTCAGGCTCTTCCGGAGGCGCTCGATATTTTGATCCTCTTTGCCGTCATCATGTACGCCCTTTTCACGGGCATCGTCACAGCGACCGAAGCCGCCGCCGTCAGCTGCACCCTGGGGCTTATCATCTGCCTGGCGCGCAGAAAGCTAACCTGGAACGGCTTTGTCACCTCTATTAAGGATACCCTGCGAATATCCTGCATGGTTTTTATGATCATCGCCGGCGCCGTTATTTTCGGGCGTTTTCTGACACTGACCCGGCTGCCCTTTGAGGCTGCGGGCTGGATCAGCGGCCTGGGGCTTCCCAACTGGATGCTCCTAATGGTCATTCTGCTTTGCTACATTATCGGCGGCTGCATTATGGATGCGCTGGCCTTTCTGCTGGTCTCCCTGCCCATCTTCTATCCTCTCGTCATGCAGATGGGCTATGATCCCATCTGGTTTGGACAGATCATCACTATTGTCACGACCATGGGCTCCATCATGCCGCCCATCGGCATCTGCTGCTACGTCGTGGCGGGCATGGCCAGGGATATTCCCCTGGGACAGGTTTTCAAAGGCAGCATGTACTACATACCATCGTACATCATTGCGATTATTCTACTCATCCTTTCACCGTACTGGACGGTGCTGGTGCTGTCCAACCTTGTCCGGTAGGGGTAACTTAATTGTAGCGGCTGGTAAAAAAAGAGTAAATTTTTTATGAATGACCTGATGTTACTTGTGGATGGAAGTGTGAACACTCAGTTTTCACCCAATAATTATTAATTTTATAACTGTCCGCTGGCAACACTGAGGGCTTTTTCCTGTAAGGTGCGAACGGTAACAGCTTGACTTGTATGCATACAAGATACATATTAATGCATCACATTTGTATTGAGGTAAAAAATATGAGAACAACTCTGAACATTGAAGACGACCTGATCGATAAAGCAATTAAAATTACCGGAATTAAAGAAAAAACAACCCTCGTTAAGCTGGGCTTGGAAGCGCTTATTGCCCGGGAAAGCGCACGGAGGCTTGCAAAACTGGGTGGAACTCAAAAGCAGCTTCAGGAAATACCAAGAAGAAAAGGAGCATGACAGACCATGGTTCTTGTGGACACATCGGTTTGGGTCGCGCATTTGAGGGACGGAAATACTGAATTGGCAAACTTGCTCAATGACGGAAGAGTACTATGCCACCCATTCATTATCGGAGAACTGGCTTGCGGAAACCTCAAGGACAGGGCAATTATTCTTTCGTTTCTACAATGGCTGCCGATGAGTATTGAAGCCGAACATGAAGAAGTATTGTCTTTTATTGAAAATAACCGCTTGATGGGAAAAGGCATCGGCTATGTTGATGCCCATTTAATTGCGTCCGCCGTATTGACGGGCATTCCAATCTGGACCCTTGACAAGAAATTGGCACAAGTTGCTGACGGCCTGCAAATAAAATATAAAATTTAATGCCCCACCGGGCTTTTGGTATTTATTACCGTGCAATGCCCCAGCATCAAAATTTCAATCCCCTTGATTTTATAGAAAAAGAGGGACACCTTACCAGTTTTTACCGGTGCAAAAAAACTCGTACGATGTCCCCTTTATTTTTCTGGGACAGGTTTTCAAAGGAAGCATGTACTATATACCCTCGTACATCATCGCGATTATTCTGCTCATCCTTTCTCCGTACTGGACG
>DAOQVG010000057.1:0-8400 GCA_035341435.1 Smithellaceae bacterium | reverse complement strand
AAAATTGCCAAAACAATAGAGACATGGCGTGATGAAGGATCAGTGAATAACTCCATGCTTTACAAGATGAACCGCTTCATCCAGCTGGCAGATTTGGAAAAATTGTTGTCTTCCGAAAAGGAAATTCATTTGGAAGATATGGAGGCTTTAAAATGGCGGGCGATGTTCAGATACAATTCGGAGCGAAACATCGGTAAAAATGTAAAAGATGAAGGTAAAAAGGCGGAGGCAAAAAGGGATTTCGAACAGGCAGCGAAATGGCTTGAAGATTATAGCGGCAGGTTGAAGATAGCCCTTTGGGATGTCATTTATAATAACCGGTAAGGAGGAGATGTATGAATAAGATTGTTTTTTACAAAGACAAAGCAAAAGGAATAATCGATCCAAAACTTTTTTCCGATATCGCTGAACAGGCAGCGGACAATATAGCAAAATCAGGACAGACACAGACACGAGATGGCAAAATACGATTAGATCATAACAAGCGGACTCAGATACGAAAATTTTATGATGAAGTCGTTCGCCTCAACAGTAACGTTAAAATCAATCCAAATGATTGGGACTTAATATTACCATATATCAATATGCTTATTGCAAAAGCTGCGTATGCCAACGGACGAAACAAACTTGTAACTGCTGATTTTGTCAATTTATTAAGGGAATGCGTTGCACAAGTTCAGCAACCGAATGATCTTGATGTCTTTGCTAATTTTTTTGAATCATTTATGGGCTTCTACCGGAAATATGAATAGGAGGAAATTAATATGCAGTTGACTGATATAAAAGAAATTAAAGGAATAATTGTTCTCAAAAGCGGACTTCATATAGGCGCCGGGGATACAGAAATGCATATAGGTGGAACGGATAACCCTGTTCTCAAACATCCCCATACGCAGGAACCATATATTCCCGGCTCATCCCTGAAAGGTAAGGTACGTTCCCTTTTAGAAATGGAAAGCGGCTTGATGCTAAAAACAGATGGGGCACCGGTGCAAATCAAAACACTTACCGGACTGAGCGGAGATCAAGAAAAGAAATGCATAAACATTCTTAAAATTTTCGGGTCAAGTGGTGCGGACGCGGGTGAAGGGGCTTCACTCAATCTTGGACCTACACGCGTATCTTTCGCCGATTGTCCTTTGAATTCAGGCTGGAAGGAGTATGCCAGACAGAATCGCTGGGACTATTTTGAAGTTAAGTCAGAAAATGCCATCAACCGCATTGAAGGCACCGCAAGAAATCCCCGTTTTACCGAAAGGGTTGTCGAAGGAGCGCAATTTGACTTCTCTGTTTCTCTTAAGCTGCTTGGCGAAGATGAAGGCGACCTTTTCGATTACCTGCTGGACGGGTTGAAGTTATTGGAATTGGACGCACTGGGGGGCAGCGGCAGTCGGGGTTATGGCCGGATTGAATTTCAATTTGAAGATGCAGAACTGAATGCAGCGTTCAGAAGTAGAAAACCTTTTGCTCGTAGAGGAGAAAAGCCGTGAAACTATATGAGATCACCATCAAGCCTGTGTCCGGTTTTGGCACACCGCTGAAGGGTGACACACTCTTTGGCCACTTCTGTTGGCAGGCGGCCTACGATCCCAAAATCCTCAACGGGGGGATCGATAAATGGATTGCCTGCTACGGAGAAAAACCGTTTGCTGTTTTTTCAACCGCCTGGCCGAAGCTTTGCGAAAATGGCGAATGGTTTTATGCTGTTAAAAGGCCGGATATTCCCCTTACGCACATCTTTTCTGACACATACAAAGACAAAAGGAAATCAATGGAAGCACGAAAAGCCAATGCCCGAAAAAAATGGATACTAATTCCGAATGACCTGCACATGGATTTGTCGCCGGATCGGTTTAAATCCGATGATGACATCCTGAAAATTGTCAAACGGGAAGCCACTGGGGAAATAAAAAAATACATACGCGGGAAATCAAGGCAGAAATTTTTAGAAGATTTTAATCAGGCCCACAACACGATTAACCGCGAAACGTCAACAACAGGTGTCGGCATGTTTGCACCCTATGCGCAAACCGCTACCTTTTATTATCCGGAAACACAACTCGCAGTGTTCGTTCTGGTCGATGAAGAAGCCACCGACATTGAGCGGGTTTTCACTGCGCTGGCACGAATCGGACAATTTGGCTACGGCAGGGACGCCTCTACCGGCTGCGGACGTTATGATATGGGCAACATTGAATTGCGGGAAATTCCGAATATTGATAATGCCGACGCCTGCTACACCTTAGCGCCTTCTATTCCTAAAAAAAGTATTTTTCGGCAATGCTATTTTTCACCATTCACACGCTTTGGCAGACATGGCGATATTCTGGCGCGATCCTCTAATCCATTTAAAAATCCTGTAATTATGATTGACGAGGGAGCAGTTTTAATACCTAACGACATAAGTACCATAAAGACGCCCTATTTCGGCAGACCGGCGCTCAATGTGTCGAAAGTGATTTCCCAAGCAGTGACTCAGGGTTATACGCCCTGGTTGCCCTTTAAGATGGAGAAGCAAGCATGATGGAAGAAAATAAATTCTATATCCGCATCCTGGCGCCTATGCATATCGGCTGTGATGAAGTCTATGATCCGACTGGATTCATTATTAATGAAGACACAAACACTTTGACGGTATTCGAACCGATGGATTTTTTTAAAAGTTTGGATTCTAACGCCAAAAGCAGTTATGCAACCATTTGCAGCAAGGGTACACTCGAATCAATTCTGGAGTTGTATAAGTTTATGAGAGGAAAGCGGTTTGGCGGCCGTCACATTAGTGTAAGCAAAGGTTTGGTTGCCCAGTACAAAAAAACGTTGGAAATTAGAATGACCGACAGAAAAAAAATCCAACAGGAACTGAATAATTTTTCGATATCCCGGACATCTTTCAATCCGACGACACAAATACCTTATATTCCAGGGTCTGCTGTTAAAGGTGCATTAAGGACATCCTATTTGAACTATTTGGCGAAAAGCAAGCGCATTGTTTATGATCGACGCGACAAAAAATCCGGTGATATTTTAGAAAAAGGACTTCTGGATTACCAGAAGTTAGAGAACGACCCTTGCCGCCTTCTCAAGATTTCTGATTTTCACCCCGTCGGTCCCTGTAAAACGAGGATAGTTTACGCTGTAAACGCAAAAAAAGTACCGTCCAAATATAAGGCGCGCGGTCCCTATCAAATTCTGGAGATTATCGAACCTGGAGCTGTTTTTACCGGAACGATCCGTATATTAAAACCGTTAGCCCGCGAGATTATCAAAAACCCGTTATCCGAAAATACTGTCTTTGAAAGCGCAGCCGCGTTTTACGAAAAGGAGAGAGCCAGGGAAAACCTGGAACTCAAGGAAGCAGGGCTTCCGACCTTCAATATAGATGCAAAGGATGGCATCTGCTGTCTTCGTCTCGGTCGACACTCCGGGGCTGAATCCGTTACCATAGAAGGTCACCGCAATATCAAAATTATGAAGAAGCGTGGTGAACGCCCGGATCATTCAGACAAAGCCACTACATTCTGGCTGTCGGCGGACGTGTCTGATAGCAGTCAGGCCACTGAATTAAAACCGTTTGGCTGGGTTAACTTGGGGATAATGACGGAATCCTTGCAGAATACCCTGGGAAAAATGGATAAAACTCAGGAAAATGTGGAAGCTATGGTTATCCCAACAAGCCGGCAAAAGGAAGCTGTCCCGGTTGAAGTTGAAAAACCGGTTGAAGAGAAATGGGATAATGCTTTTGTCAGCTACAACGCCGGTGGCGGAGGCATTGTCGAGGCAACCACAAAGGACGGAAATAAAGCCAGACTGACAGGAAAAGAAAAAGCAATTGTTATAGTTGCTGAAGTTCTGCATAAAAAGTTATTCGATGGTAAAAAGAAAATTGATAAAGCTCTCGTAACTTTGAGGAAAGTAGGCAACATCTACGAAATCATCAAGGTCGCACCGCAGAACTGATAGACCTGATAATAAACGCTTGTATGGGAAAAAGCATTGATTTTGAATATAAGCAGCATTATAATGTCATTAAAATAACAATACAATAACATCGAACTGCTTATGGACTTGATAAACTTTAATCCATGGTGGCGCACCGGTAAAGTGCCATCCAGTTTAAGTGGCCGGAAACGCAAGGTATTTTCTGAGCTTTTGCCTTATCTGGAAACCCGTCAGATTCTTTTATTGACCGGACTGCGGCGGGTGGGAAAAACAACTCTGCTTTTCCAGCTCATAGAAGAATTGCTGCAAAGGGGCGTGCAGCCTTATCGTATTTTCTATTACTCCTTCGATGAGGCACGCTACAACTTCGACGAGTTACTAAAGACCTATCAAACGGATGTTCTGAAGTCCGACCTGACGGATAATGCGACGTATTTTTTCTTCGACGAAATCCAAAAGCTGCCGGACTGGTCTTCGCAAATTAAAATACTTTACGATCTGCATCCACAGGTGAAGATATTTCTTTCCGGTTCAGCGAGGATTCCCGCCTGGCGCTCTGCCCGTGAGAGCTTGGCCGGTCGATTTTTCGATATTGTCATCCGCCCGCTCGATTTTGACGAATTTCTCTCCTTTCAGAGTGTCGCCATTGATCCTGAACGCGAAGACATTTTTGAAAACGACATCAAGCATCACTTCGGCAACTACCTGAAAACAGGCGGTTTCATCGAAGCTTTCAATTTTGAAGACATGATTTTGCGTAAATACATTCGTGAAAGTATTCTCGAGAGAGTGCTTTTTGTTGATATGCCTATGGCGTTTGGGCTTGCATCGCCGGAATTGCTACTGAAACTACTGACCATTATTGCCGCCCGGCCCGGCTTATATCTGGATTATAAAAACATGGCCAATGATCTGAAAATTGATCAACGGACAATGTCAAACTATATTGGTTACCTGGAATACGGGTTGTTTCTTAATAAATTGTACAACTATTCTCCTAATCTTCTGACCAGTGAAAAAAAAATAAAAAAAGTGTATTTATCCAACTCTGCTTTTACAATGGCACTGGAGCCGTCAGTTGATTTTTCTCTTTTAATGGAACAGTTTTTTGTCAACCTTATCGAACCCCGGTTTTTTCTGCGGACGCCGCGCAACGAAGAGATTGACATGATCGACACAAAAAATACTGCACCACTGCCCGTGGAAATCAAAATGCGGAAAGATGTAACAGCCAGGGACATAAAATTTATTTTTTCTTTTCTGGATAAAAACAAGCTCAAACGCGGTGTTGCCGTAACATTGAACACGGAAGGTATTTTAAAAAAGAATGAAGTCGTAGTGGAAGCGGTACCCTACTGGAAATATTGGACGATCAAAAAGAAAGTCGGATTATTGTGAGGAACTTATGAAAAAAGTCATGATTTTATCCCTTGGCGGTTCGGCGGAACCGGTTATAAATTCCATCAAAAAAGGAAAGGCCGACTACTATTATTTCTTCTGTTCCTCAGGTCCCAAAGGCAGTGAGCGTTTGATTGATGCTCCGGGCGATCCCTGCGGGGATACGCGTAAAGCAAAGTGTCCGAAATGCAAAGAAGAATTTTACACAGGCAATCCTCGAGGAGCGGCTATAGCCTTTCAAACGGGGCTGGCAAAAGAACATTACGAGGCAATCACGGTAGCCGATCCTGATGATTTGACTGAATGTTATACTTCGCTTCTGGCGACGGCTAAAAGAATAAAAGAGCGCTTTGGCGACTCTTGTACAGTAGTCGCCAATTATACCGGCGGCACGAAAACTATGTCCGTAGCTCTCGCCCTTATGGGTATATTGAACGAATCATGGCAAATCAGCATAAATAAAGGACCTCGCAATGATTTAATCAAGGTAAAAGTAGGAGACACGCCGGTAGCCGTTGACAAATGGCGTCTGTATTCCGAACACCAGTTAATCATTGCCAGAAAAGCGATTCATCGTTATGACTATGCTCATGCTGAAAGCGTACTATCTGATATTCTCGTACATCCCCTGGACAAACAAACCGCAAATGACATTCAAAATGCGGTAAACGTTTGCCGGGCATTTGATTTATGGGATAAATTCCGCCATCAGGACGCACTGGATTTGTTGACCACCTGCAAAGCAAATTTTCCCGAGTTAATTATTGCCATAAAAAAAATATTGGGACAGCAGCGCACCGTCTCCGGCTATGAACTCGTAGGCGATCTGTTGAATAATGCAGACAGACGCGCATATCGTGGCTATTTCGATGATGCGGTCGGCAGACTTTATCGCGCCACTGAGCTCTTTGCTCAGATTCGTCTTAAAACCAGCCACGGGTTGGATTCCGGCAAAATGAAATTAAACGACTTGCCCGCCGGCTTACGTCCAAAGTATCATAACCGCGTTAGAGAAGACAACCGGCTTATTTTCGGACTGCGCGACGACTATGCGCTGCTTGCAGATTTGAATGATCCTGTAGGTGCGGCATTTGAAATGAAAAACAAACAGCTCACGGATACACTGAAAAAACGTAACACCAGCATATTTGCACACGGCAGTAACCCACTCAGTGCTGCCGATTATCGCAAAGTTAATGAAAATTTAGCCGGATTCATAACTGATGCATCAGCCAGTGCCAATATTAATTATTGCATACCGCAGTTACCGCAGGATAATATTGTATAATTGCTTCTTGGACTTTTGGGAGCAAGAGCGTATATTTAAAAAATTGCATAATAACCTTGAGGAGATTTTGTTATGTTGGACGCAATAATACAAAGTGATCCCAAAATCATGATGGGCAAACCGTTTATCGCCGGCACCAGAATCACCGTGGAGTTGATTCTGGAAAAACTTGCTGCGGGTGAAACGATGGAGCAGATTTTAGGAGCCCATCCGCGTTTAACTAAGGAGTCAGTCTTAAAGGCATTGGAATATGCCGCCCAGGTACTGCGTTCTGATATAATTTATCCAATTCCGGGAAAAGCAGCATGATCATTGTTGCCGATGAAGGCATCGACAAACAGATTGTAGATAAACTGAGTGAAATGACTTTTTCCGTCATTTACATCGCCGAGATGTCGCCTGGAATTACGGATGATGAAGTATTAAGCATTGCCAATGACAATGACACCTTGCTTATAACGGCGGATAAGGATTTTGGCGAGTTGGTGATACGCTTGCAAAAGGCAAACAAAGGTGTTGTTCTATTCAGGCTGGCTGGTTTACCTTCTTCATCAAAAGCAGACATTGCTGCCGATGTTTTCCGGAATTATACGGACAAACTTCTTCATTCTTTTACAGTAGTTACTCCTGCAGGCATTCGTATTCGTCCGGCAAACTTACCTTAATTGTTTTTTTGCCGGTTCGACCCTGGAGATTGAACCATACATTAATATCAGGAACAATCAGCATGATTGCTCCGGCACTAAGCGAAGAGATTTTGAACGGTTTTAGAGAGGATCGCCATGGAATTTAAGCTCGTGCTGGAAAAGCTTCTGGGAGAATTCGAGCAGCGCGGAATCCGTTACGCCCTGACGGGCGGCTTTGCGATGGGGCTCTGGGGAGTCGGCCGCGTCACGGTGGATATCGATTTCCTTGTGCATCGCGATGACGCGGACAAGGTGAAAGCCGTCATGCAACAACTCGGTTATGAGTGCCGTTACCGCAGCGAAAACGTCGCACAGTATTTGTCCCCGTTGAAAATCTTCGGCGAAATCGATTATATCTTTGCCTTCAGGCCATCCAGTCGGAAAATGCTCGAAACAGCAGAAACAAAAACCATTTTCAACGGTGATTTGTCCATTCGCGTGCTCAGGCCTGAGGATCTTATCGCTATGAAGATGCAAGCCATTAAAAACGACCCCTCGCGAAGAGAAAACGACTTGGCCGATATCAGGACGCTGGCTGAAATTAATGAAAAGGAGATGGACTTCATACTGATGGACCAATACGTTAAATTGCTGGATATGGAAGAATTATGGAACGAAATTCTCGAGGAACTTCACAAATGAACAGCGGCGGGAGCGCGGAAGATACACGGATGGAAGGCGATGCAAACCGGATACTTTCTGAAGAAATGAAAATCATCCGGCAGCAGAGGCACAACCCGTTTATCAGGTGCGGCAAGCCGGATGCAGATGCCTACATTACCTTTGCCTGCGAATATAACGCTTTCATCAATCACCGCCCGAAGCCTTTCCGGCGCATCATGGATCAGAGAATGGTCCTGTGACATGTATGTCCGTCCAGCCGGCTGCACGCGGCCCGGATGGGGAGCTCTTTGACAACTTAATAAGGTTACATTACTTTGTAATATTTTCCCATGATCATGGCAACGTTGCCGCTTTTGACTTCACGCTCCGGTTTGTTTTATCTCTTCCCTGCGGGCATTTACCGCAGGAAGGAGATAACATTATGGTTGTTTACATCAACACGCAGGGAGCTCGGCTGGTAAAAGA
>DAOQVG010000056.1:0-8428 GCA_035341435.1 Smithellaceae bacterium | reverse complement strand
AGATGATACCGCGGCGGCCAGGAGGAGGCGACGAGGCGTAATAATAATACGTTGAGGAAGCCGACGAAGGTAGCGCTTGATTTGGAATTGGAATAAAATGCTTGAACTCGCTCAGAACATACTCGATATAGCAGAAAACTCCATCCGGGCCGGCGCAAAATTAATCGGCATCTCCGTCATCGAAGATTCCGCCGAAAATCTGCTGACCATCGCAATAAGCGATGACGGCTGCGGAATGAAAGGAGAGGAAATAAAAAAAGCTCTGGATCCATTTTATACAACAAAAGATGTGCGGCGCGTCGGTTTGGGGCTGCCTCTTTTGAGGGATGCCGCCCAGATGTCCGGCGGCCGACTGGATTTGCAGTCAGAGGCCGGTAAAGGAACAAAAGTCACGGCTACTTTTCGTCTGGACCATATCGACAGGCAGCCGCTGGGCAACATTACCTCTACGTTAGTCAGTCTCATAGCGACGAATTGCGAAGTTGATTTTGTTTACACCCACCGGCAAAATGACCGGCAATTCAAACTGGATACGCGGCTTATACGTAATGAAATAGGTGATATACCAATTTATCATCCCGAGATTATCAAGTACATCCGGGATGTGATTGATGAAGGACTTCGCGAAATTAAAATAGAAGCCTAAATGAAATATATTGAGGAGGGATTGGATGAAAGCGGAAGACACTGAACTTTTGAAAGAGTTTACACCCGAACAGGTAAACCAGCTCAATGCAATTATTGCCAAGTATAAGGGAAAACCTGGTGGATTGATTCCGGTGTTGGAAGAAGCTCAAGTCGCATTGGAATATCTGCCGATTTCCGTGCAAAAAAAGATTGCCGGAGGGTTAAATCTGCCCTTGAGTCGTGTTTATGGAGTTGTTACTTTTTACTCCTTCTTTACCATGACACCACGCGGCAAACATACTGTTCGCATCTGTCTGGGAACAGCCTGCTATGTTCGCGGTGGAAAGGCATTATCCGACCAGTTGAAAAAAGAATTTGGCATCGAAGAAGGTGAAACCACCCCGGACAGGATGTTCACTCTGGAAACTGTGCGCTGCCTGGGTGCCTGCGGCCTCGGACCGGTTATTGTCGTCGATGAAAATGTGCATGGACGGGTTAAACCTGCCAAAGTCAAAGAAATATTGAGTCAATACACATAATTTCTTTACGAGCTAGAATAATTAAGGAGGAACCGCCGATGGCGAAGCTGACTATAGATGATCTTAAGAAAATAAAAGAAAAAGTGCATGCGGACATGTCTCTCAGAGATGGTGAGCGCAGAGTAAAAATTACCGTGCACATGGGAACCTGCGGCATTGCTTCCGGAGCCAGAGAAGTTTTGGACACGGTGTTGCAGGAAATTGATGAAGCCAAATCCACCGATGTTTTTGTAACAACATCGGGCTGCATGGGGCTTTGCAGCCGTGAACCGCTGGTCACTGTGGAAATAATAAATCAGGAACCGATCAAATACGAATATGTAAATCCCAGCAAAATGAGGCAAATATTTAAACGGCACGTTTTGGAGGGAGAAATTCAAATGCCTTTCGTTCTGGCCAGAGGCGCTGAATTAATAAAGTAAAGTTATTGCTGTCATGCTCATCAAATTGCGGAGCATGATCACTTCTTAAGGAGGATGTTGACTAAATGAAAGTTTTTCGTTCACACTTACTAATTTGTGGAGGCACCGGCTGTCAATCTTCCGGCAGTCTTGCTGTAAAAAAGGCTTTATTAGAGGAAATCGATAAAAGAAGCCTCGCCGGTGAAATCAAAGTTGTGGAAACCGGCTGTAATGGATTTTGCGCCCTGGGACCCATCATGGTCGTTTATCCAGAAGGTATCATATACGTTTCAATCCAGGTTAACGACATTCCCGAACTGGTGGAAGAACACCTGGTCAAGGGAAGAGTTGTAGAACGTCTTTTATATCGGGTGCCGGACACCAACGAAACCATTCCTACAATGCAGGACATCCCTTTCTTTGCTCTCCAGGAACTGCGCGTTTTGAGAAACCGCGGCTTAATTGATCCTGAAAAGCTGGAAGAGTACATCGCCCGTGACGGTTACGCCGGTATGGCCAAGGCATTAACCGAAATGACCCCGGAGCAAATCGTCCAGGAAATGCTGGATTCCGGTCTGCGCGGCCGTGGTGGTGCAGGATTCCCCACCGGTATGAAATGGAAATTCGCCGCTCAGTCCAAAAATGACATTAAATATGTTTTATGCAACGCCGACGAAGGCGATCCCGGCGCCTTCATGGACAGAAGCGTTTTGGAAGCTGATCCCCACGCCGTTCTCGAAGGAATGGTGATTGCCGCCAAGGCTATCGGCTCCCATCAGGGTTATATATACTGCCGTGCCGAGTACCCGCTGGCAATTCATCGTTTAACCATAGCGATTAACCAGGCTAAAGAAGCCGGTTTGCTGGGCGACAACATATTAGGCACCGGTTTTAATTTTCATCTGGAAATCTATCAGGGAGCCGGCGCTTTTGTGTGCGGCGAAGAAACGGCCTTGATGACTTCCATCGAAGGTAAACGAGGCATGCCCCGTCCCCGGCCGCCTTTCCCCGCCGTTGCCGGCTTGTGGCAGAAACCCAGCATCCTGAACAACGTGGAAACCCTGGCCAATGTCGGTCAGATTATCCTGCGCGGCGCCCAGTGGTATTCTTCCATCGGTACTGACAAGAGCAAGGGAACAAAAGTTTTCGCGTTGACCGGAGATGTCAGCAATGTAGGTCTGGTCGAGGTTCCCATGGGCACCACATTGGGCACAATCGTTTATGACATCGGCGGCGGCATTCCCAAAGGGAAGAAATTTAAAGCAGCTCAGCTGGGCGGCCCGTCCGGCGGCATGATTCCCATCCAGCACCTCAACGCGTCCGTTGACTATGAAAAAGTTGCCGAACTGGGAGCCATCATGGGTTCCGGCGGCTTGATCGTCATGAATGAAGACAAGTGCGCAGTGGATATGGCGCGTTTCTTCATGGATTTCTGCCAGGATGAATCCTGCGGTAAATGTACCCCCTGCCGTGAAGGCACCAAGCGCATGCTGGACATTTTGACCAATATTACGCAGGGCAAGGGTAAAGAAGGAGACATCGAACTGCTGGAAGAAATGGCCGAAGTCATTAAGAACGCAGCCCTGTGCGGACTGGGACAAACCGCTCCCAATCCTGTTTTGAGCACGCTGCGTTATTTCCGCAAGGAATATGAAGATCATATCTTCAATCACCGCTGTTCGGCGGCCGTTTGTTCCGCGCTCTTCAAGTCACCCTGCCAGCATACCTGCCCGGTGGAGATGGACATTCCCTCTTATATCGCGCTCATCAGAGCGGGACGTTTTGAAGATGCCTATAAGATTTTACTGCAGACCAACCCCTTCCCGTCAGTCTGCGGCCGTGTATGCGATCACAAATGCCAGTCCAAGTGCCGCCGCGGCAATCTCGATGAGCCGCTGGCGATTAAATTCCTGAAGCGCTTCATCACCGACAACGCCCCGCGGCCCAAGATTGAACCGGTAGCCGTAACTCGCAAAGAAAAGATCGCCGTAGTTGGTGCAGGTCCTTCCGGACTTACCGCCGCCCGTGATCTTGCCTTACGCGGTTACAAAGTAACTGTTTTTGAAGAACTCAATTTTGCCGGTGGTATGCTCCGCTGGGGTATTCCGGCCTATCGTCTGCCCCGCAATATTTTAGAAGGGGAAATTGATGATATTAAGGCTCTGGGAGTAGAAATCAAATTAAACACCAGAGTGGGCCGCGACATATCCTTTACCCAGTTGGAAAAAGATTTTGATTATATCTATCTTGCCGTCGGCGCCCACAAGAGCCAGAGAATGAAGGTTCCCGGAGAAGACTTGAAGAATGTTTTCGGCGGAGTCGAATTCCTGCGTGATTTTAACGCTGATGAAGAGAAATGGCTCAAAGGTGAAAAATCGTTGGGCAAGAGAGTCGCCGTCATCGGTGGTGGAAACTCGGCTATTGACGCCGCGCGCGTTGCGCTTCGTCTCGGTACGGAAGTGACCATCCTTTATCGTCGTTTGAGACAGGATATGCCGGCAGCTGAAGAAGAAATTGTTGCCGCCGAGCATGAAGGAATTAAGATTGAATATCTTGTTGCTCCGTTGAAAATCAACGCTGCAGACGATAAGGTCAGTTCCATTACCTGCCAGCGCATGACACTGGGTGACTTTGACTCCAGCGGCCGCAAGAGACCTGTTCCCATCGAAGGATCCGAGTTTACACTGGACGTTGATGCAGTTGTTGCCGCCGTCGGTCAGGTATCGGATATGAGCTTTGCCGAAGGACAAAGCATTGGCGTTAACAAGTGGGATAATTTCACGGTCGGCAACGTTTATAAAACACGCACGCCGAATGAACGCTACTTCGCCGGCGGCGACGCCGTAACCGGCCCCGATACGGTCATTGCCGCCATTGCCGCCGGTCATCAGGCCTGTGAGGATATCGACGCTGCTATTCGCGCCGCAAACGGCGAGCCTGCCTATGAAAAACCGGCGGAAGAAATAATCGACGTACCGTTGGTTATCGATGAAGAATCAATCGAAGCACCGCAGATGGCTATGCCGGAAATGGAAGCTGCATTGCGTAAAGCCAGTTTTGCTGAAGTGGAATTAGGATTCAGCGTCGAAGACGCCATTAAGGAAGCCTGCCGCTGCCTGCGCTGCGATGCCGCTGTATAATATTTAATTGAGGAGAAATTTATATGTCAACTGTTAAAGTGACTATTGATAATCGTGAAGTTGAGGTTCAGGAAGGTATTACCATTCTGGAAGCTGCCCGGCAGCATGGAATTAAAATACCTACCCTCTGTGCCTGGACGGAAGCCAATCATACACCCGGCGCCTGCCGGGTTTGTATGACCGAGGTTGAGGGGCAGCGCAGTTTGATCGCCGCCTGTGTTTTCCCCGTCAGCGCAGGAATGGTTATCCGTACAAATACCGAAAAAGTCCGCAAAGCTCGAAAAATGGTTGTGGAGCTGTTGCTTGCCAACCACCCCCAGGAATGTAATACCTGTGTACGCAATGGTAATTGCGAGCTGCAGAAAGTCGCCGAATTTGTCGGCTTAAGAGAGATTCGTTTTGATTATACGCAATTCCCCAAAGAAGGCGTGATCGACCGTTCCAGCCCTTCGATAGTTAGAGACAGCCGCAAGTGCATTGAATGCCACCGTTGTGTAACGGTCTGTGAACAGATCCAAACTGTCAGCGTTTTAACCCCGGCTAACCGCGGCAGCAAAGTTAAAGTTGTCCCTGCTTTTGATCTGCCGCTGATCGAAACCAATTGCGTCGCCTGCGGTCAGTGCATCATGGCCTGTCCGGTGGGAGCGTTATATGAAAAGGATGATATCGATTTAGTCTGGGCAGCTTTAAATGATCCGACAAAACATGTCATCGTTCAGGAAGCTCCGGCGATTCGGGCGGCGTTGGGTGAAGAGTTCGGTATGCCTCCGGGATCTCTGGTTACCGGAAAAATGATTGCCGCTTTACGCCGGCTTGGTTTTGATAAAGTTTTCGACACAAACTTCACCGCTGACTTGACCATTATGGAAGAAGGAAGCGAACTACTGAAGAGGGTAAAAGAAGGCGGCAAACTGCCGATGATAACTTCGTGCAGCCCCGGCTGGATTAAGTTTTGCGAACATTTTTATCCCGAACTAGTGGGTCATCTTTCCACATGTAAATCACCGCAGCAAATGTTCGGAGCGCTGGCCAAAACCTATTACGCCCAGGTAGCCGGTATTGATCCCAAAGATATCGTTTCCGTTTCAATTATGCCCTGCACGGCGAAAAAATTTGAATGTCAGCGTCCTGAAATGACGAGCAGCGGTTACCAGGATGTGGATTACGTCTTAACGACGCGAGAGCTGGCCCGCATGATCAAAGAAGCAGGCATTGATTTTGTCAACCTGGCAGATGAAGGATACGACGCACCGATGGGTGAGTACACCGGCGCCGCCACTATCTTTGGAGCAACGGGCGGTGTTATGGAAGCGGCATTGCGTACGGCTTATTATCTTGTTACCGACGAAAATCTCCCGAGCCTCGATATTACGCCTGTTCGCGGACTGGAAGGAGTAAAGGAAGCAACTGTTAAAGTCGGAGCGCTGGGCGATGTGAAATTCGCCGTAGCTCACGGGTTAGGCAATGCCCGCAAACTCATGGATAAGATCCGTGAAGGCAGTGCTGATTACGCTTTCATTGAAATCATGTGCTGTCCGGGAGGCTGTATTGCCGGCGGTGGCGAACCCATCCCGACAACCGACGAGATAAGGAAGCTGCGTTCTGAGGCTCTTTATCATGATGACGGAAAGGTTCAGCAATCACGTCAGTCACACGAAAATATTTCCATTAAACATCTTTATGAAAAGTTTTTAAAGGAACCGCTGGGACATAAATCACATGAACTCCTGCATACCAAATATACGCAGAGAGGAACTGAACTGCCTCAGAATAAAAATAGTTAAAGTTTCTCATTAAAATGAGAGATCATCAAAAGAGGTTTGTTCCGCCAGAGCAAACCTCTTTTTTTCTAACCAATAGAACAAGGGGTTGCAACCACTTGTTCTATAAAAGTGGACAGCCTTTATGCCGGACATGAGGAACGAACGCGATTTCCTGGGCCAACTGGATGTGCCCGCCGATGCCTATTGGGGAATACACACCCAAAGAGCCGTGAACAATTTCCCCGTCAGCGGTCTGAAGGTTAATCCCCGTCTTATTGAAAGTATTGCTCTGATCAAGAAAGCCTGCTGCCTGGCCAATTACGAAACCGGTTACCTTGACGCCGAAAAAGCACACGCGATTATGAGCGCCTGCGATGAAATTGCCCAAGGGCGGCATGCCCTGCAATTTCCTGTTGATGCCCTGCAGGGCGGTGCGGGAACGTCAACAAATATGAATCTGAATGAAGTCATCGCCAACCGGGCGATTGAACTTCGAGGCGGCAATAAAGGCGATTATTCCTTAATTCATCCCCTCGACGACGTGAACCTCCATCAATCCACTAATGACGTCTATCCTTCGGCGCTGAAAGTTGCAGGAATTTACCTGCTGCGGGAGCTGGCTCAATCCATCGCTGATCTCCAGGGCGCTTTTCAGGAAAAGGAAAAAGAATTTGCCTCTGCCGTTAAAATCGGCAGGACGGAATTACAGGAAGCCGTTCCCATTACTCTGGGGACAGAATTTTCGGCCTTTGCGGAGGCAATTTCGCGCGACCGCTGGCGGACATTCAAATGCGAGGAGCGCCTGCGTGTGGTCAATCTGGGAGGAACCGCTGTCGGCACCGGCCTGACCGCGCCCCGGGATTATATTTTTCTGGCCATCGAAAAATTGAGGGAAGTAACCGGGCTGGGATTGTCCCGCGCAGAAAACCTGCCGGGGGAAACCGCCAATGCCGATTCTTTTGTCGAAGTCTCTGGTATTCTCAAGGCCCATGCCGTCAATTTGCAGAAAATCGCCAACGACCTGCGTTTACTGAATTTGCTGGGGGAAATAAACCTTCCCAGGCTGCAGGCGGGCTCATCGATCATGCCGGGTAAAGTAAATCCTGTTTTGCTGGAGACGACGCTGCAGATCGGCATCAAAGTCATAGCCAATGACGGGATCATAACTGAAACGGCCGCCCGGGGAACCTTGCAGATCAATGAGTTTCTCCCGCTTCTGGCTCATGCCCTTCTGGAATCGCTCGATCTACTGATCAATATCAATAAAATTCTTGCCGCTCATGTGCGCGGAATAACGGCGGACAGCGAAAAATGCCGGGAGTATTTTGAACACAGTCCGATGATTATTACCGCCCTCCTGCCCGTAACCGGTTATGAACAGGCAGCCCGGTTATTGGCGGAATTTCAACAAACCGGCTCCGGAAATATGCAGAAATTCCTGGAAGAAAAATTGGGGAAAGAGCTGGTGGAAAGACTTTTTTCTTCCGCCGGTTTAACTGCTTTAGGACACAGAAATCATGGAAAAAACACCGAAAAGTAACAGACTGCACATAGCCCTCATGGGGCGCACCAACGTCGGCAAATCCAGCCTGCTTAACCTGATGGCCGGACAGGACATTGCGATCACATCTCCCGTCGCCGGGACGACAACCGACATCGTCGAAAAGGCCATGGAGCTTTTGCCGCTGGGACCGGTTCTTTTTCTCGATACCGCCGGTCTTGACGATACTTCACAGCTTGCCGACGCCCGGCTGGAAAAAACGGCAAAAATTTTCGACCGGGCCGACATCATTTTTCTCCTTGCGGAACCTGATATTTGGACCGACTTTGAAGACATGGTTCTGGCCGAGGCCGGCAAAAGAAAAATGCCCCTTCTCACCGTCATCAACAAAGTTGACTTAAAGCTGCCCTCGGCGGATTTCCTGGCGAAAGGCGTGGGCATCTTCCCGGGCGTCCTC
>DAOQVG010000055.1:0-8478 GCA_035341435.1 Smithellaceae bacterium | reverse complement strand
CCTCAGCAAATAATGAAAAAATCAGCCGGAGCGTAGCAAGCGACTGTATTTATTGGTTATCCCTTTATTAATACTTTACCTTCAACAAAGTTTATGAATGCAGAGCAGACAACAAGCATGAACTTGGCGTCATTGAAGTCTACCTTTTCTGTTTCCGTTAGTGCATGTCTGATACCGGCTTCGTCAGATGTGTAGCCATACAAATTGCCGAAAGCTGTTCTGAGTGCGGGATGAAGTCCTATTTCATCTTCTAATTTCTTAATGAGTTGTCCTAATGTCCCCTTCTCGGCTTTCAGTGTAAGAATCACAAGGCTTTCTACAGCAGATATGGCTTCTTTTACTGAGTTCCTATAATCAGGAGCATTCCTATCGGACAACAGCTCCAACGCTCGACGGAGGTGCTTGTGAACTGGCCCATTGCTTGCTTCCAGTGCCTGTTCTATTTCAGCGACCTCGTGCACCTCAGTAATCCTTGTGATAAGGCCGTTGACAAACCGATAAGCTGACACTTCCCTTTCCAGTAGGTGATTACTGTCTATTATGAAGCCCTCTTTGAATTGATATCTTTTATGATTATTGGCTACGAACTCAATAAAGTCGTAGACTTCGTGCCATTTGCAGGAAAAAAAATACTTCCTCAGTTCCTTAAGGACTTTGCTCCAATCGTTATCGAGCGTATCCAGTGGTTTCTTAAAATAGTGGAACCACAGTAGCTCGCACAGCGCCTTAAGATCCTTGTTGCTACTAAGATAATAGCCTCCATACATACCGCTTGAGTAATAGACATGATCCCATGCATGGACTTTCAGTAGGCTCCATAGACCGTTTTTGAGTTCTTCATCAATCGAATCTATCTGAATTGCGCGCCTGACTGGCTTAAGGCCATATCGTTCAGAAAAGTTCACATACTCTCCTTTAAGGATAACATTTTTTATATGGATCAGCGTGACTATGCATACGCTGACAGCGCTTTCTTGCACAGAATACCATTCAAGATACTTCAGGTATGCCGCATAATAATGCGATGCGATTACATTATCAACAAATTTTCGTATATTTCAGCAGGGATATTATCCTGATCAGTATCACATCCCAAGTGATTTGGTGGAGATTAACAGCCAAGGCTTTCAATTGTAGTTTGTTGTTTGAAAGACTTTACGTATAATTAGAAATGTATCCTAAACATTTCAGCAAGGCGTTGATAAAAAAGCGGCATTAATAATTTTCAAAATCACCAAGATTGACGGCTTCGCTGGTTACACCTTGTGGTGGGAAAGGTCAGCTGCTTTTAAAGAGCAGGAAAATGGTCTTTTCGCTGCTCGTCTTCCTCTGTTGTGTTTTGTGATTTTCGCCTCCTTGTCCCGGGGCCGGATGCTAAGGGTCTGTAACGGAATTACTATTACATTCATGCATCTCATCTTCAGGTCATCTTTGCCCGATCCTCAATCGCAAAATCCTCGAAATAGCGCTGCTATTCCTGTGGTTTTGCTCAATCAGATCAGACAAATCCAACCCAAATATGAGCTCCTTAACGCAACAGTTATTCCGTTACAGACCCTAAAGGATTGATATTCCTGATCGCGTTATTCCATTTCTAAATCAAGCGCTATCTTTGTTGGCCCTTCGGCAGGCTCAGGGCAGGCTTAAAGCTGATAGTCAAGCATGGTGAGCTTGTCGAACCACGCCTCGTCGCCTCTGTCCCCCGCTGGAGACTGTGTCGCAATGTAATTGCAAGCAAATACAATGATCAAAGCAATCTCGTAAACTCTTGAAAATATTAGATTGCCACAACGCCTGAGAGGCGTTTCGCAATGACAAATTGTTATTATGACACAGCCGCCTGGCGGGGGCATGGGTGGTTGCCGCCGCGATATCATCATTGATTTAGAAATGGAATTATTCAATATCCAGGGCTTCCCGCGGGGAAAATTCCTTATACTGGTAGGGCAGCGCCTCGCGGATCAGTTCAGGGATCCGGCCGTACCGTCCCTCAAATTCCTCCAGATATTCCTTGCGGCCCCGATAGAAATCCTGCAGGCGTTTTTTCAGCAGGATGGGGTCGTCAAAGAGCCGGTAGGCGGTCATGAGATCCAGATTGGCCCGGTCGCACTTGATGGGATAATGGTAGCCCAGATGATCCGCTTCCAGACTGAAACGGAGCTGATTGCGGACCAGATCGTTGTAGGCGGCCAGGGACTGGCGCAGGGTGACCTTTTCCTCCCGGAGTCCGATGGTTCCCGTATTGGCCAGATAGCATGAAATCCGGTTCCGCTTGACGATGTCATAAAAAATCATGGCGTGTTCCAGACGGTCGCCCGCCATGAAGGGATCGAGAAAAAATTCCCGCTTGAAGCGTCCCGCCTCTTCGGGGTTGCCGCCGCTGCTTTCAATTGATTCGCCATAGATGAACTGCATTGTGGCTTGCTCCGGCGTCAGGCGGCTGAGCACATTGACCAGGGGATTCCGGGTCAGAATGATGATGTAGTTTAAGCGATCCGCCCGGAGGCTTTTCGAGGCAATTTCCAGGTTATCTCGGGAGACCACGGCCCTGCCGTTTCCCGTCTTGGACACATCGGCGAAATTCGGCATATAGGGATACCGGGTCATCGCCACATTTTCCAGAAAGGCGTCTTTCGACTCCGCAGCCCGGAGAATTTCCGGCTGGCTGGCGTCAAGTCCTTCCGTTTTTACATAAAGGCCGCCCATCTCGAAGGCCGCGTAATTGCCGTCAAAACCAATAGCGCCGCCGTCGTCGCCGATCATTTCCGAACGCTCCTGTGGTATTTTAATGAATTTACGACAGAGTGTCGTTGTCTTGCCCGTTGCGGTCAGACCGGCTGCGGCGGTCACGATCTCGGTCATTTCCGGGCGACAGGTTCCCTGATTATAAACCCAGAGGAAATCACGGCGGGCGCCGGCATGGAGAAAGAGACCTGTTTTGTCGATGGCTTTGATCCGCCAGTCTTCGAACTGAAAGATGCCCTTTTTCCCTTCCCCGAGATAAATCGTGTTGCGGCATATTTTGACCTGATCGCCGCGCTTTTCGCCCATCATGAGGCGGACGGAGATGTCTTTGTCTATCAGTTTTTTTGAGCGGTTGCGCTCAAAGGCGTCGTCGGTGAAATAGATAATGGTGTAGGTGGGGTTGTCCAGTACGACCGGCGGATGGTTGAAAAGGAGTTTGAGTCCATAGGCTATCTGGGCATATTGTTCCGGAACAAGGAAACGTGCGGAAACGCCGTCCTGACCATCGCCAATGAAGACATCCAGGGAAACGATAGTTTCTTTTTTCAGCCGCGCCAGCATTTCAGCAGCCAGTTGCGCTTCTTCTTCTCCAAAGGAATGATCCACGCTGTTGCGGGTATGAGGCGCTGAACGGGACATGGGCTCGGAATCCGCAGCCACCGAGCCGATCTGGGTTTGAATGACCCCTTCCTGTCGCAGGGCGATTTCTTTCAATTCGTCCAGCGAACAGCCCTCGATAAGACGGCCTTCCTGTCTGGCGGTTTCATAAAGCTGCTGTGCCGCTGCCTTGAAAACATTCATTGGAATCCTCCCTTGCTGAGATTCGGATCCGCATTGCAGAAACACGGCGGAACCATTCTGAATTTGTGACTTTATTTGCCGAATATATCCCTGATGAGATCTCGGGGACTGGAGCTTTTATTCTGCTGTGTTCCGGATGATTTCTTTTGCTCCTTCAGCAGAATTTTACGCAATTCTTCTTCGGCCTTTTTCTGCAGGCCTTCACCGACCTTCCTGCCGACAGCTTGCGTGTCGATGCCGTAAGATGGCTTGGAGATAGTGCCTTTGACTCTCAGCGGGACGCTGGTCCATCCTTTTTCACCGGAGAGGAATTTGGCAATTGACGACTGACTGACAACCTTAGGTGCAAGCCTGTCGGAAACCTTTACCAGAATGCCAAGATCAAGTTTTTCGTCCATTCCGACCGTCCCCGTTTCATTGATCATCATGTCTCTACTGCCGATCAGGGTAGTGAGGTTCACGGTTCCGTCGGAGATCGTAAATTGGCTGTTTGCCTTTTCGATCGGGATTTCTTTCATGTCCCGCAGTCCGAGAATCGTCAAAAGTCCGGCGACAAGCTCGGAATTTTTTAATACCCCATTGTTGATTGTGAATTTGCCGTTTCCTTTCAGGTTGCGCTTTACGTTTACCGGAAGTGTGCCTGAGCCGGTGATCGCCGCCCTGCCGGACAAGGCCCCGAAAAGCTTACCCCTGGCTTTGGGCGCAAAGGCATTGATAATTTCCTCGATCCTGACACCGTTCAGATCCGCATTCATGTTGTACCGGGTCCCTTTTGAAGCAAGATTCACGGCCCCTTTGAGCGCAAAGGCGCCGCTCAGTGTATTGCCTTTCACAAAGGAGATATTGAAAATGTTATCTTTCAGTTCATAACGGGACATGAAATTGGTTATCGAAATTCCCTTATACCTGGTTTTATCGATATCCAGGGACACGTTAGCTTTAAACTTCAAATTCATCGGCTCCGGCTCTTTTCTGACGTCGCCGCCTTTGTCTGCTGTTTGCCCTTTTTTATCCGTGTCGCCTCCGGCAGTTTCCTGCGATTTCGCGGAAGCGGGGGCAGCTGCAAAAAGGTCATCAATCGCGATAAATTTGCTTTTTATCTTGACGTTCAGATCGGGATAATCTTTGTAGTTTTTCACCGATCCCGACATATCGGCTTTGTTCGGGCCGGCAATGAGTTTTAAGTCTTCGAGTGTAATCATTTCCGGCGTCAGTTTCAGAGACCCGTCCAGAACAAGGTTCGTGCCTTTATAAGCGCAGGAGGCCCTGGTCATCTTTACCCGGCCGTCGAAACGCAGCGGACTTCCCTCGTCGGGTATCTTGTCGATATTGAAAAGCATGGAAACATTGCCGCCAAGGGCCATCCCTTTGGGAAGAAATGCCGCTGCGAGTTCTTGCCTGATTTGGGAAAGATTGAAGTCCGGCACCTTCATGACCAGTGAATAAGCTGTTCCGGAAGAATAGTTGACCGTGCCCGTCATGTTGACGGGGATTTTCATGACATCCAGATCGATGGAATGGATGGTGACCTGCTTGGCCGCCGTATCCGCGTCAATTTTGTAGCGGACGGCTGTCTTGATGTCTTTAAAGCTTTTATTCCCATCCTTCAACAACGCTTCAACTATAGTAATATCGAACGATCCTGACGACGACAGGGCATTTGGGGAAAGTCCGTTAATTTTCAATTCTGCATTCATGATCATATCCGCTTTTTGCAGCTTCCCCATTGCATCGGCGTAACCGAGTCTCGCATTCTTGATCGTTATATCTTTTACATTCAGGGTTACAGGAAGGCCAGCCGCCTTTTCCCTGTCGTCTTTCTCGTCCTGAGTCTTATCCGGTTTTGCCATATCAGAGAAATTATAAGTGCCGTCAGGGTTGGTCTTCAGGTAAATTTCAGCATCCACGATGCTTAGTTTATCAATAACCAGCTTTTTAGTTAATAGAGGGAGAAACTGATAGGTAAGAACAAATTCCTTCGTTTTGATAAAAACAGACTCGGCGTTCTTTTCTCGAATTTCGAAGTCTTTGACAACAATTCCTCTGAAAAGGCTGACATCAATTGCGCCGATAACGGTCTTGCGGTTTAGAGACTTATTCGCTATCTCCGAAACCAGCGCGCGCATCCGCTCCTCCGTCAGATAGGACTTTACGAACAGAGAGACAGCGGCGATGACAACGAGTACAACGGCAAGAACGATGATTGCAATTTTAAGGGGCTTTTTCATGGTTTATCCCTCCAGTGACATTCATCTAAGGAATCCGGATCAAAGATACTGATCTATAGAGAGTCCTCAGCCCTCATCTCTCACGGCCTCGTGGCGCACTTACCGTTTGAGTTATTGTATCATTGCTAAAGAGCCTAGTAAAGAGGGATAGAGCCGTCGGGAGTGAGTTTATCGATGGTGGTCGGCAGGAATCCGGAGAGTATGGCACTCAACTCATCCGGGGATATTCCGACCTTCGCGGCTGGATTCTGGATCGTTTTGTTCTTATACCATTTTATTACAGTGCAAAGAAAAATCTATTTTGTAAATTTCTTCTCAACTGCATTTATTTTTTTGCCCAGGAACGGCTCAAAATGATGCCACTCAAAGGAATGCTGACGGGCGAAACGGATAAGATCGGCGGCGTAAATCTGCACGGATTCCTGCACCGCCTTTTTTCGCTCCGCACGCGTGGCGGCGCAAACCTTCCGGCCCGGAGAAACGTTGATATGGTAAATCCCGGCGGCATCCGAGTAGACGAAAAAAGTAAGCAGCGGCGCGCCTGTCATCAGGGCAAACAAATGCGGCGTATCCGGGAGGCGGGCTTCATAACCCAGAAAGTTCACAGTCACATATGTCTGTTCGCCCCAGAGTCGATCTCCCGTCATGGATACAATGCCTCCCTGGCGCAAAAAGTTAATGGCCGGGAGGAGGGCGAAAGGTGATTTTTCGTCCTCGCCGGTCGCCACAATTTTGATGCCGTTTTGGGCGAGCTTTTCTTTTTGCCTGCTTTCGATTTGCTCTTTGTTTTTGGCGCCCAGGAAAAGCATGATCGGCAGCCCTCGACTGTTGAGCTTTTGCGCGGCCAGCTCCCAGTTGCCGATATGCGACATTAATACAACCGCCCCGGTTTTATTGCGCACGGCTACATCCAGATGCTCCCAACCCTCCTGGATAAATTCCGCCTCCTGCTCCGCCCAGGGAAAGAAGCGGTGGAGGTAAACACCGGTGAAGTTATGATATTGTTTCCAGACGCAATATAAGTAATACGCAAAACTGCGCTCAGGAAAAAGTGCTCCGTAGAACTTGAAACTTTGGGCAACGCGCGCCGGAAAAAGAAAGAAATAACCGGAGGCGACGCACCAGGAAAAAGTACGAAAAAACCACAAACCCAAATGACGCGATAAAAGGGCTGCCGATTTAGAAAAATATCTGCTCATAAAACATTTTGAGATCAATCAACCTATGGTTGTTTCATGCTGCACAAATAAAGTCTGCGTAGGATAGGCGAATTCAATTTTTTCCTCCTGAAAACGGCGGAACATTTCCAGGTTGATCGCCTGCTGGATATTCATATAAAGATTATAGTCCTGATCTTTTACAATATAGACAACCTCAAAATTGAGCGCTGAGTTGCCGAATTCTTTAAAGTGAACGCGGTCAAACTTTACATGCTCCTGCTTTTCTATTATTTCCCGTACAATACCATTGATCAGCGGTAATTTGTCCTGCGGTGTCTGATAAGTGACTCCGAAGCCGAAGACAACACGCCTTTCAGTCATCCGCTTAAAATTCTGGATGCGGCTTTTGAGTAAATCGTTGTTGGAAAATATCAGTTGTTCACCGCTCAGGCTGCGCAAACGGGTCGTTTTTAAACCTACATGTTCAACTGTTCCCTTCAACTGATCAATGACGATAAAATCGCCGACGACAAAAGGCTTGTCAATGACGATAGACAGTGACGCAAAAAGATCACCCAGAATATTCTGCACCGCCAGAGCCACGGCAACGCCGCCGATTCCGAGTCCGGCCACCAGGCTGGTTATATTGAAGCCAAGATTGTCCAGTATCAGCAGCAGGGCGATCGACCATAAAAGAAACTTGCTGATGAAACCCAAAACGGAGATTGTAGTGGCGACGGCGGCGTCGTCAGCCATTCTTTTCTTTACGTTGAGACTGATTACGAAATTAAGCCCCCTGCTGATCCAGATAAAGATCTGGATCACCACCACCATGAAAAAGATCCTATTCCATATTTTAAGAATATCCGGCGGCAGGACAAGAAAGAGCAGACTTATATAAACGGAAATAATCAAAAGGAAAAAGTATTTGGTTTTGGAAATAACAGCCAGCAGCATGTCGTCTATCTGCGTGTGGGTGCGGTTGGCAAGAGCCTTCAGATACTTCAATAAGATTTTACGGGCAATAATCAGGGCTGAAAAAGATGCGATTAAGACGCAAAAGGCGATTAACCAGACATATACAGAATTGCCGAAATATATTTTTTCCAAAAACGTCATTTGCTGTCTCCTTGAAGAAAATTATTAACTCGACCGAACATTGCAACAGTCGATGCCGTTATCATTATTTTCCGGAAAAATAAAGGCGGCGAGAATGTCTGCAATAATACTCCTACAGCCGTATGAACAAGCCGGGAGGTCAGAATATTCCAGGCGCTCCGGAGAGCCGGGTAAACCGGACTGTATTTATCTCCCGCAGCAGCCGGAGAATTTCCTGCTGGCTTTGCAGGACATAGCGTGCCTTTGTCGGGGATTCGTTGCCCACCCGCACGGTGAAAATGTTGTCCCCCGACAGCCCAAAGACAACTTCATCGGTTTTGTCGTCTCCTGCAAAAAATCCTCTGGGGCATCCGGAATAGCGCATCAGGTGCATCATGGCAAACCCTTTGTCCGGAGCCTCTGCCGGGATGAGATTTTCCACGCAT
>DAOQVG010000054.1:4805-8484 GCA_035341435.1 Smithellaceae bacterium | reverse complement strand
ATGTCCGACAGTACTACGCAAAATACTGCAAGGATCCCGAAAGTAAAAGATGGCAGGACTGGCCGTATCTGACCGGTGATGCCGCCGTCATCGCCGCCGACGGCTATGTTCGCATTCTCGGCAGAATTGACGATGTCATCAACGTTTCCGGGCACA
Organism: Smithellaceae bacterium; assembly: GCA_035341435.1. GTDB lineage: Bacteria > Desulfobacterota > Syntrophia > Syntrophales > Smithellaceae > MVRV01. The sequence goes on along the minus strand of DAOQVG010000054.1, from coordinate 8,328 downwards.
GGCTGGGCACCAAGGAAATTGAATCAGCCGCTATGACTGTTGCCGAGGTGGCGGAGGCAGCCGTTGTCCCGGTGAAACATGAATTGAAGGGGAAAGAGCCGGATCTGTATGTCGCCTTAAGGCCTGGATACACTCCCAGCGATGAACTTGCCGGCAGGATTCAAGATGCCGTCGTGAGAGAAATAGGAGCGATTGCAAGGCCGAGAAAGGTATGGATTGTCCCGGATATGCCCAAGACGAGGTCGGGGAAAATTATGCGCCGCGTCCTCGGCGCCATTTCCAACAATATGGATGTGGGCGATGTCATGACTCTGGCAAATCCCGAGATCGTCGCTGAAATAACAAAAATGGTTCAGGAAAAGTAAAAGTAAGTTCAGCATCCGCACAAAGAATGCCATCGGCGGCCGGTACTTTTTCGAGGACGAAAGAGTTCGGCCGCTAATTTATTAAAGCGAGAGCATTATTAAGGTCGTCGCAAAGATCATCCGCATCTTCCAGGCCGATGGACAATCTGATGCTTTGCGGTTTCATCCCTGCTTTTGCTTTGATTTCTTCGCTTACATCCGAATGCGTGTGATACCAGGGATTCTCCGCCAGCGATTCCACACCTCCCAGAGAGACTGCCAGGTAAAAAATTTCCAGGTTATTTAAAACCGTATATGAGTTTTCCTTCTTTCCGACGGGATCAAAAGTGATCATGGAACCGGGGCCGTCGCATTGTTTCCGGTAAATTCGCCATTGCTCGGAATTCGTGTCGAACAACTCGGGATAGATCACGCGTTCCACCCTGGGATGGTTCAAAAGAAAGCGGGCTACTTTAGAGGCATTTTCCTGCATCTGTTTAATCCGAATTTCCAGAGTATCCAAAGAGCGCAAAAGCAGCCAGGCATCAAAAACACTGGGGGTCGGACCCGTGATGACACGTATGGAATTGATTAAGGAAGCGCGCTGAATATCCTTGTCGATAACAAATCCTGAAATCAAATCGGAATGTCCGCCGATGGATTTGGTTCCCGAATAAATGATTATATCGGCGTTGTGTTTAAAAGGATGCTGTAAAATCGGTGACATAAAGGTGTTGTCGACGATCAGCACCGCATCGGAATATCGATGGGTTAACTCCGCAAGCTGTTCGATGTCGATCATGGCCAGGGTAGGATTGGCTGGAGTTTCAATAAATACTGCTCGGAGATTTTTGGCCTCTTCCCTGATAACCTGCTCCGCCAGCGATAAATCACAGGCGTTGATTTCGCTTGTCTTTATTCCGAGTTTCGCCGGCAGGATATTCCTGATCTGGTGATCTGTTCCACCATAGACCGGATAACTGAACAGCAATGTATCTCCCGGTTTGCACAAGGCCATGATAGTAGTAAAAATCGCCGATAATCCACTGGGGAAATAAACAACCCTGGCATTTTCCGCTCCATATTCAATATACTGCAATTTGTCGTCAAGCATGATGAAATTGGGATTGGAGACGCGGGTATATATGGGCCATTCATCTTCCGGAGGAAGCTCAGGCTCTTTACCATAGGCCCGGCTGAACATGTGTTCCAGTTTTTCGGCGCTTTCAGTCGCAAATGTGGAACTGGTGTAAATGGGAGGTCTCACGGTTCCCATCGACAAAAAGGGATCAAAACCGACGTGAGAGGCTTTTGTCTTTAATCTCCAAAGTTTCGGAGGTTTTTTCCAGGTATTATGTTGACCCATTTTTTTCATCCTTTAGTGGTTCATTAAAAGAGAATTCCGGCATACCCTACCGCCATTGCTAATACCCCCTCCGGCATAATATCGCAGCTGGTGGTATATTGTTCTATCCCTTCCGTTAAAGATCAGCCGATGATCGATAAAACCTCCCGGATTTTCTCCATCGGAATATCCATATCATATCTCTGCTTTAAACTGCTTTGCAGATCACTTTCGGAGCGAATCCCCTCTTCTTTCAGCTTTTTGATGAATTCAGACAGGTCTTCCATCTGATGCCACGGAAAAATGACCCACCGCCATTTTACAATCTTTTTCACAAAGTAATCGGGAACGATCGTGGAGCGCGTTTTATGCACCAGGATGGCCGTCCTTATCTCGCTTGGCCGGAATCTTTTCAGATACTGGAGTGAAACCTTCAAGGTGTCACCGGTGTCGGTGATATCATCGACGAGCAGGACTTTCTTGTTTCTGATATCAGCACGCAGCGCAAACTTGATAAATGCTTCACCTTGAACAACGGAGCTTCCCCAGTGTTCAACCTTGATCGATGCCAGATCGTGGATGATGAGATAGTCGCAGAGAATTCGAGCGGGAACGTAGCCGCCTCTACCGATGGCCACGATTATATCGGGCGCATATCCCGAGTTCCTCACCATCCAGGCAAGATTTCTTGAGTTCCGAATGACGCTTCCCCAGGACAACATGTCGCATCTGAACTTTTCTTTGGCAGGCAAAGTCATGGCTCACCTCACATTTAAGAAATTTATTGATATTATGCAGCGCTCCCGTCTTCTATTTGTACCACAAGATACAATATTATTTAATTATTATAATAATTAACGGAAGGTTGGTTGTCAACGGCCTGCAATGCTTGCCGAAAGATGCGGGGCCGACCGATCTTTATTGATCAGCCTATTATGTTACTAAAGATTTTATTGTCTCGTGTCGATGCTATTCGCAATTATTATTCCTTCCCTTCCGGCTATGAGAAAATCATTTTTCTATATGTTGAGCACGCCATTTATGCGGGTGCAGTCGGGAAAGCGGCATATTTCATGCATGCTAATTTATCCATAAAACTTGGACATTATTTGGCAATTAAATTCGCAGCAATTAAATAAAACAAACATCTTTGCTTTTTATTCCTTGGAGAAAAAAATGATTATTGAAAAGTTTTCCATGAAAGCCCAGGAAGTAATTGAAAGCGCCTGCCGGCTGGCCGTCAAAAGAGACCATGAATACGTAACACCGTGGCACATGTTTTCCGTTCTGCTCAATGAGGATCTTAAAAGAAATTATCTATCGGACATTAACATTAATTACGAAATACTGGCTGCGCGGACCGACGGCAAGCTGCTTACCCAGCCGAAAGGAAAGGCCGGTGATGCGCAGACACCTATCAACCGCGATCTGGAAAAAGTTTTTATTCTTGCCGAAGAGGCGAGCCAGAGAACTAATTCCAAGTATATCGGGATCAATCATATAATTATCGGACTTCTCGAACAGGATGAAATAGCGCAGGCATTCACGGAAGCCGGAGCGGGCAAAAAAGAACTTATTGCGGTGTTGGAGCAGCCCCCGAAAGGCCGCTTTAACAAAGGCGAAGAAGGAACCGGAGATTTTGAATATCTGGCCAAATATTCGACTGATATAACCGATAAGGCACGGCGGGGATTACTGGACCCCGTCATCGGCCGGGAAAAGGAAATACGTTTTACTATCCAAATACTGAGCAGGCGTATGAAAAACAACGCCATTATCATCGGGGAGCCGGGCGTCGGTAAAACCGCTATTGTGGAGGCGCTGGCTCAGCACA
>DAOQVG010000054.1:0-4795 GCA_035341435.1 Smithellaceae bacterium | reverse complement strand
AACGGTGACGTACCGGATGATTTAAAGCCTGTTTCGTTGTTGTCTCTGGATATGGGCCAGTTGATTGCCGGAGCCAAATATCGCGGGGAGTTTGAAGAGCGTTTCAAAAGAGTTCTGCAGGAAGTTGCCGATGCCGGTAATGTAATCTTGTTCATTGACGAGATACATATGCTGATAGGCGCCGGGGGCCAGGAGGGCTCGATGGACGCCGCCAATTTAATCAAACCTGCCCTTTCCCGGGGCGAAATCCGCTGTATCGGCGCCACTACTTTACAGGAATACCGCAAGCACATTGAGAAAGATACTGCCCTGATGAGACGTTTCCAAACGGTGCTGGTTGACGAACCGAACATCGAAGAAACCGTCACGATTTTGCGGGGCATTAAGGAAAAATATGAAGTTCACCACGGTGTTCATATTCTGGATGCGGCCCTGGTTTCCGCTGCGAAGCTGGCGAAGCGCTATGTTATGGATAGATTCCTGCCTGACAAGGCTGTTGATCTGATTGATCAGACTGCGGCATCGGTGCGCATCGGGTTGTCGTCCAAACCTGAAGATATTGCTGAAATAGACCGCAAAATAGTTAATCTGGAGATCGAAATTCGCGCCCTGAAAGACGATACGGACAGCCAGTCCGTGGATAGACTGAAAGCACTTAATGCCGAAATCGCCGAGCTCAAAGAAAAAAGCACAGCAATGACTCAAAAATGGGAAAAAGAAAAGAATGCCCTGACGACTGTGCAGAATGCGAATAAATCTCTGGAAGAAGCCAAACGTGAAATGGAGATAAAAGTGCGGGAGGAGGATTTTTCCCGGGTCGCCGAACTGCAATATAAAGTAATTCCGGAATTAAATAAAATAATTGAAGAATATGCCGATATTGACCTTTCCGACGCCCGTTACCTGCAGCGCTCCATTACCGAAGATGATATAGCCGATACCGTCTCTCGAATTACAGGAATACCCGTTTCCAAAATGATGGGTTCGGAAAAGGAAAAACTTTTGCATTTGGAAGACCACTTAAGAGAACGCGTCATCGGTCAGGACCACGCACTTACCGCCATTTCCAAAGCCGTTAGACGTTCACGCGCCGGTGTACAGAGCCCGAACAGACCGATCGCTTCTTTTTTAATGCTGGGACCGACCGGCGTCGGCAAAACCGAAGTCTGTAAAGCTCTGGCCGAATTTATGTTCGATGATGAAAATGCGCTTGTTCGCATCGACATGAGTGAATTCATGGAAAAGCATTCCGTCGCCCGGCTGATCGGCGCGCCTCCGGGCTATGTCGGCTACGAAGAAGGCGGCGTTCTGACCAATGCGGTGCGCCGCAAACCCTACAGCGTCATTCTCTTCGACGAAGTGGAAAAGGGACACGCCGACGTCTTCAATCTTTTTCTGCAGTTACTGGATGACGGCAGACTGACCGACAGCCAGGGGCAGACTGTAAATTTCTCCAACACAGTTGTTCTGATGACTTCCAATCTCGGGTCCGCCAATATTCAACCTGCCGAAACGGAAGAAGAAATTCAGCAGATGAATGAAGGTATCATGGATGCGGTGCGCTCGCACTTTCGACCGGAATTTATCAATCGCCTCGATGATATTCTTGTTTTCAAACAATTGACGATGGACAGCATGAAATCCATTGCTCAAATTCAGATGCGCAATCTTGTCAAATTACTGGCGGAAAAGAACATCAAAATTGACGTTACCGATGAGGCGCTGGAGCATCTGGCCAAACTCGGCTTCAATCCGTTAATGGGTGCGCGGCCGCTGAAGAGAGTTCTGCAAACCCACATTCAGGATCCTCTGGCAGACGATATTATCGAAGGCAGGATTCAACCGGAAAATACAGTGATTATTAAAGTGGATGATGAAAAATTTATTCTGGAAACCGAAGAAGCGAAATAGAATTTTGTTGGCTGGAGTGATTAGATGGCGCCGGATCCCAAAACAATATCAACTGTAGAAAAAATATTTTGGGACAACTGGTTTTCCGTCCTGATAACTGTCGGCCTGATCTTGCTTCTGCTTCTCGTGGGCGGGATTGTCTATTACTTAATTAAAAGAAAAAAAGCGCAAGCGGAGGAAATTCCGGCGGAGCCCGCCAAAGAAGTGATCAAACCGTCCGCCCTCCGGCAAATCTGGAAGAGTTTTCTTAAAGAAATACCGGGTGATTTGCGTCGCCGCATCATGGTATTTGATCAGTTCGTCGTCTTCGGCGGGGCGGGCGCCGGTAAAACACTGCTGATTGATAATTATACCGACTGGCAGGGTTATTCCAGGGAATTTTATCCCAGCTATACGACCAATCCACTTCTGCAGATTTATCTGGGTTCCAAGGTCATGGTACAGGAGATTCCGGCGTCGCTTGTCGGCGATACTACGGGCGACGTTCGAAAATCTTTGCTTAAGTTGTGGAAACCGATATTTAAACATAGAGCGCCGACGGTCGTTGCGGCGTTAAACGGCGCGGCGTTTGAAGATGAAGAAAATTTAACCGAACACCTCAGCAGAGAAGCTCAGTATATTCGCGGGAAGATCAATCTTTTGAGCTGGACAGGCAAAAGACCGGTCAAGGTGCGGATTGCTTTGACGCACATGGATTTGATCGAAGGCTATAGTGCATTTTCCGAATTTCTTGCCCGAAAAAATATTCCGTTCCAATTGCATTTTTCTTCCAACGAGGAATTGAACGATTTAACAAAAGAAGCAGAGCTGCTGGAAGAACATCTTACCGAAGCACTGATCACTCTTCCCGCCGATAAATACCTGCAGGCCGTTTCTTTTATTCGCCGGCTGCCTAAAATTTTTGAAAATTTAAAATTATTTCTGGAAAAACTTACCAGGCAGGATCCGCTGTCCGTGGAGCCGCAAATTACGGACGTATATCTGACATCACAGGAAGAAAAACAGGTTCAGTTAAACAACCCCTTTGCCGCGCAAATAACAAAAGAAGAAATGGAAAAATACGATCCATATGTGTGGCACAGACGCGCGGCTCTTGCTTCAGGTCTTGTTATAACTGCTTTCTTGATCGCTTCTTTTGCCCTGCAACTGGCCTCGATGAAAAATCGCAGAAACCAGGTTGATCAGCTGGTGGCTTCCTTTTCCCCTGGATATGAGAAAAGGGCGCATCAACTATTTACGGATAACTATTTTCAAGACCGTTTGCTGCTGAAATTTACCCCCTGTTTTTTCAAAAAGCAGCATCAGGGAATAAACCGGGATTTAATCGAGTCGATTCGCCGCTATTATTTTTATTCGCGTTTAGACAACTATTCATCACAGACACAAAACACAGACATTATCGGCAACCTCAAAGTGCAAATGAGCGATCCCGGCAAACATTATGCTGAAATTCGAGAAGGATCCCAGGAAAAATTTATGCTGATAGTCGGCCTGCTTTATGCGACGGGGAAAAATGAACTGGGAAAAATGATCAAGGGCAATGTCCGTCAGGTATCGTCAGTGCTGCTCATACCGGAAACGCTCATCAATGATTATGTCGAAAATAATCAATCAGAATGGCCGGTCAAATATGACTTAAAGGACATTAAACTCATTGGGCAGGAGAACTATATCGACGAACTGAGAAAAATGATTGATATTCATGGAGAGTCATATTTCACGCGTCTGACCGGCCTCTACAAGCAACAAACCGTCAGTGAAGTCGAATTGGAAAATATATTACGCGAAACCGATCATTTTCTCATGATCATCAAGCAATACGAGATCCACAATTTCTATATAAAAATTGCCGATTTGCTGAAGAAAGAAATAAATTTGATGTTCGATATCGATGCCCGGCCGACAACCCAGCCGCCTCTGGAAGGAGATGATATCGGGCAGTTCCTGGCTTTTATCCAGGCTTCATCCATTAAACCATTGCAGACCTACGGCAGCCTCAGATTCGACAACTTCAAAGAAAACATCAAAATAATGCTTAATTATGGCAAACTGAATGCGGATCGGAAGTTCACTTTCTCCTGCAATAACAAAGAATTTACGTTCTCCAGCCAGCAATGGAATGATCTTTTGAGCCGAAGTAGAGTAAGCGTTTTTATCCAGAGGTTTATTTCTCTCTACAAGATACGGAATGGTTTTCTGTTTTTCTCTGCGGAAAAGGAATTTGAAGATATTGTAATGAACTCGACTAATGACGGCGGTTTCCTGTTTGTCGGTAAAGCCGTCGTGGATGGAAGATTTACGAAAACCGCATTGGAAAAAAGAGTAAAGCCGTGTGTGACAGAATTGCCGCTGCTGGTTAACACTCTTCCTGTTCCGGAAAGTGATAAGATTAAATTTTTAGACTTTTTCCGCCGGGAAGTGGAATTTTACGGACAGAAATACGCCGATTCCTACCGCAGTTTTTATCTGCATTTCGATATGCGCCTTGATTCGTCCGGCGCTCTTCGTTTTGCGCTGAATCAAATGTTCCAGCCCTCTTCAACCTTTATGACTTTTTTACAAACAATAAAGGATAATACCCAGATCGATGCCGGCGACAACGAGTATATGAAGTTGATTTCCGGAAAAATGACGGACTTTGTCTTCATAAAAAGGCTGATAGATGACAAGAACAGCCCTACTGCTGAATTAGACAAATACAGAATCCTGCTTGATCAGATGAAAACGGATTTGCAGCAGGAGATTTGCGGGATACCGAAAAAAAATGACAAAGATGATTCCTTCGCACCCCTGAAGAGTCAGCTTACACCCCTTATGCCGACGCTGTCCAGCCATTGCATCGCCAGATTCAGGTAGGAATATTTGTCCTGCTTATTGATGGCAA
>DAOQVG010000053.1:344-8546 GCA_035341435.1 Smithellaceae bacterium | reverse complement strand
TTCTTAACGTAGCGCCACTTAGCCGGTCGTTTTCGGCGCAGACTGCGTCCAGCACCTTGTCCCGGCTTCTTGCGCCAGAGTAAGGCACTGTCTCCGACACCGCGCCATGCGTAAGCACGCTTATGCCCGCCACAGATCCGGTCAGCATCGCGTTTATGCATATAGAACCGAAACGGAGGATATGAGCGGCAATAGAAAAATTGCAAAGCAGTTAACGCTGGATGAAGATAAAGACGATATGTGCAAGCGGACAGGGCAGAATTAATATCCCTGATGTGGGAAATAACGGAAGATGTACGGTCGTCAAAAGTAGTTTGAGGAGAGACAATGAACAAAGGAAAGTATGCTTTCTGGCTGATTCCTTCAGGTGAAGCATACAATTTGTTGAAAGAGACAATTCACCATTACAGTGAAATGTATTCGACTCCGCCCTTCGAACCCCACATTACGTTGATTAGCAGTCTGCAGGGTTCTCTTGCCGGATTACGGCAGATGGCGTCGCAACTTGCAAAGATTATAGGAACATTAGAGTTGCGGTTGGAGAAACCGGCGCATTCCACTTCATACTTCCGGCGTGTATTCCTGAGTGTGGCGCGGGATCCGGCCATAGTAAGGGCACATGCCGCAGCGTCCTACTTGTTTCCGGTATCACTGCATACGGAATACAGACCGCACCTGAGTCTCGTCTATGGTAATCTACCGGCAATCGACAGAGAAAGGATCGTGGAGGAAATTGGAAATACGCTTTGCGGCCCGGTGACAGTGAAGAAAATGTCGCTTTACCAGGCATCTTCAGATTCACCGCCGGACACTTGGGAGCAGGTATGCTCTTGCTGTCTGCATGAAGAACAGCAGGACAAATGAGGAGTTGTTCAAGCGCTCTCAACATAATTGCTGCAGCCGCAGAATATATTGCCCTCTATTAATACGCATGTTTTTATGGTAAAAATAAAACATGGATACGATAAAGAAAGTTGTCCGGAAAACTCATCTCCATAACGCTGAATCCGTAAAGGAAGATATTTCTTACTGGATGAGCCTTCCCGCAGAGGAACGCATTGCCGCCGTTGATTATTTAAGGGAACAATATTATGGAAGTTCAGAAAGACTTCAAAGAGTTGCTCGAGTTATTCAACGGGCATAAGGTGGAATACATTATTGTCGGCTCGTATGCTCTGGCCTTTTATGGTGCGCCGCGTTTTACTGGTGACATTGATATTTTTGTCAATCCGTCTTCCGAAAACTCGCAAAGAATATTATCGGCCTTAGCCGATTTCGGTTTCGGTTCCTCAAATCTGACTAGCGATGACTTTCAAAAACCCGGCTCTGTAGTTCAGTTGGGGTATCCCCCTATCCGTATTGACATTATGACCGCCATAACAGGGGTTGCGTGGGATGAAGCCGACAAAGGAAAACAGGAAGGTCTATATGGTAATGTTCCCGTTTTTTTTCTGGGCAGGGAACAATACATAGCCAACAAACGCGCAACCGGCCGGAAAAAAGATCTGGCAGACCTCGAAGCACTCGGCGAAGAGTGAACTGAAATCGCCGCGCAATTTAATAATTGGGAGGATTATTTTATGGCGCTGTGGAAGAAAATCTTAATCGGTCTGGCTGTTTTTTTTGTTCTTGTGAGCATCATCGGTTTTTTGATTCTGCCTGCGGTTATTAAGCCGATCGCCCTGGAAAAGCTTTCCGTTTCTTTACACAGGCAGGTATCTGTCGAAAAAATCAGTATCAATCCTTACACTTTGTCTGTGACTATCCGGGGTCTTAAAATCAATGAACCTGCTGCAGCCCCCAATCCTTTCGTTGCTTTTGATGAATTATACATGAACCTTTATGGAGTATCCTCGCTTTTCCAGGGAAAATTAATTCTCGAGGAAGTAAAACTTACCAAACCGTATATCAACATTGTGCGCAGGGAAGGTAATACTTATAATTTTTCCGATTTACTGCCCAAGGATGAAAAGAAACCGGCCGAGGAGGCGAAGCCTTTTTATTTTTCCTTGAACAATATTCAGATCATCGACGGCAGCATCGATTTTCAGGATACTCCTAATAAGAAAAATCACACAATCCGCAACATGAATCTGGCCGTACCGGCAATTTCCAATATGGAACACTACATAGATAATTATGTGGAGCCGAAATTTTCGGCAAATATCAATGGCCATCCTTTTGAGCTTAAGGGAAAGACAAAGCCCTTTCTCGATTCCCGCGAAACTGCTTTCGATATTGATTTCAGTGACCTGGATATACCTTTTTATTTGCAGTACGTTCCGGTGAAAATGAATTTGAAACTGAACGCGGCCAAACTGGATACAAAGCTGCAAATCAATTTTGTTATGCAAAAAGGCAAGCAGATGGCCATCAAGATAGCAGGCGATCTGGCGCTGAAGAAAGTTGTTGTTGATTCGCTGCAAAATGAGAAAATCCTGCGGCTGCCGGCGCTGAATTGCACCATTGCCGAAGCCCAGCCGCTTAATTCTGACATTCATCTGACCCGTGTATCCGCCAAGGGTATTGAACTGGTCGTGCAACGAAACAAGGCCGGAGAAGTTAATTTGCTCAAACTGGTGGAAACGCCCAAAAAAGAAAAAAAAGAGGAAAAACCGCTGAAACTTGTAATCGATGATTTTCAGCTGGAAGTGGTCAGTTTAACACTCACGGATGCCGTACCCGCAAAAAAAACGGTGTTCCAAATTGAGCCGCTTAGGCTTAACGCCAAAAAGTTTTCCACGGCCAAGGATGCGAAGGGTGATGTTGATCTGTTTTTGAATGTAGAAAAAAAAGGGAGTGTCGCCGCCAAAGGGCAGATAGGTATTGAACCATTATCCGCTGATCTTAACCTGGACGTGAAAAATATCGCTATCCGGACTTTCCAGCCTTATTTTGCCGATCTGCTTAAGGCGAGCGTCAAGCAGGGGTCTGTTTCGACTGCCGGGAAACTTTCTCTGGCCGTAAAAGGGAAAGAACCGCCCAAGGTAAAATATGCTGGTAAACTCTACGTATCCGACCTTGCCGTTGTGGACGAATTATATGCCAACGATTTTCTCAAATGGAAACAGCTCTATTTTGAGTCGCTGCAGGCCGGCTATAATCCCTTTTTTCTCGACATCAAAGGCATTTCGCTGACGGACTTTTTTGTTCGCATTATAATTAATCCCGACGGTACCCTGAATCTGCAAAACATTGTCGGCGGCGGGGAGAAGAAAACGGCCAAAGCACAGGCGGCGGCGCAGGCCGATCCAAAAAAGAAAGAAAAGGAAAAGCAAACAGGAAAACAGGAGGAAATAGCTAAAAATATTAAAATCGGTACTGTAACTTTTCAAGGCGGCACCATTGATTTCCGGGATCGCTTTATTAAACCCAATTATTCCGTCCGGATGCTGAATATGGGCGGCAGTGTCAAAGGGCTTTCGACGGAAAAAATATCACGCGCCACTGTTAACCTGAAGGGTAATTTGGGCTATGGTTCTCCCGTGGAAATAAAAGGCAAAATCAATCCCTTGATAAAAGACCTTTACGCCGATGTAAAAGTCGATTTCCGCAATATCGAGCTGAGTCCGGTTACACCTTATTCGAGCAAATATCTCGGCCACCCGATTACGAAGGGAAAACTTACTTTTTCCGTCGAATATCTGATTGAGAAGAGAAAACTCGATGCGAAAAACAAGATTTTCTTTGACCAATTAACCCTTGGTGACAAGGTGGAAAGCCCGGATGCCGTCAAGGCCCCGGTGCGGCTGGCCGTTTCGCTTCTTACCGACCGCAACGGCCAGATTAATCTGGATATACCGGTTTCGGGGAGCCTGGATGATCCGAAATTCAAGGTATGGCCGATTATCTGGCAGGTTATAGTGAATCTCATCACCAAAGCCCTTACCGCTCCCTTTGCCCTCCTATCATCGATTACCGGCGGCGGCGAAGAATTGAGTTTTGTCGAGTTCGATTACGGCAGTTCCAGGGTTGCTGAAGAAAATCTTAAAAAAGTAGACGCTCTTGTCAAGGCCCTCAGCGAGAGACCGCAGCTGAAGCTGGATATTGAAGGGTATGTTGATCCGGAAAATGACCGGGAAGGTCTGAAAAAAGCCGCTGTTAATCGTAAAATCAGGGCGCAGAAAATTAAAGAAACCTTGTCCAGGGCGGAACAGGAAAAATCTGCTGAAGAGGGTTTTGTATCTCCGGCCGAATACGACAAATACCTGAAGAAAGCTTACGACGCCGAAAAGTTTCCCAAACCACGCACAGCACTGGGATTGCAGAAAAAACTGCCGAAAGAAGAAATGGAAAAATTAATGATTACCAATGTTGCCGTGACGGAAAGTGATTTGCGCCAACTGGCCATACGGCGCGCACAAAGTGTAAAGGAGTTGATTCTGAAATCCGGTGAAATAGAGTCCGCCCGAATTTTCGTTGTCGAGCCGAAAACACTTGCTGCGGAGAAAAAAGAAAAGGCGAAGATGAGCAGGGTAGATTTCAAGTTGAAATAACCGGAAAGATTCGACTTTACTAAAAAGTGGCTGTCGGCTGAAGGACTGGGCGGTCAAAAAAAACCCCCGCGAAGAATTATATTCTCTGGCGAGGGACTTAACGAGACCCGCCTATGCCGTCTTTTCTTTCAACCTGGAGTTCATTGTTTAATACTTGGCCTTTTAGGGGTGATAATCACCACAAAGACCCTGCGCTTAAATTTTTGTTAACATCCAGGAGAACAGACTCTATACGCGCATCGCAGAATCTCGATTAATTCTACTTTCTTAAAGAACTTCAATTGTTCTACGATCAAATCTACTTGCTTTTTTTACAACAATTTATCTCTTCAATATGAACAGGTATGGAGCAATTACTACCATCCGATTTTAAGGCACTATAAGCGATTTGTTTCCTAAAATAAATACATCGAAAAATTTATTTATCTATACCCTGAAAGTATAGACCGTAATGCAGCTTTTTGTGAAAATCGAATAAAAAACTGAAATAACAAGTTATTTCAGCTAATGGCTGCTATGCGCTGCCCTTTATGGGTTATAGTCGAAATCACCCAACGGTCGGACGAAAGTGTACTTGGCGGGAGCCACGACGATCTCTTGTCCAACTGTTCCTACACTGCCGGACGGAATGGAAAATGGTAAGGCAACGACGAATATCACAGAACCTACCACAGTGGCGGCTAAACTCACCGGTCTTACAAACAACGCATCCGCAATAATATCTGCTTCATCGATGTCTCTGGCCATGGCTGGCGCCGCACTCGTGATCAGGGCGAAAATCACTAAAAATGCAATTAATTTCCTTTTCATAAAAGAATCCTCCTCAGATATTCAATTTCTTTTATCGGCAAAAAGTATAATAAAAATTAATCTTCGATGTCAAGGTAATCTCCGCGGCCAAGATTTTCTTGACAGACAAGGCTGCCTTCTCTACACTTATTTCTTGAAAAAGCAGGTTCTTTAGCAAAATCAAATATCAAAAAACAATCGGTGGATAATCTTATGCCCCAGCCGGATGATATGCAGGAAAAGAAAACATGCCTGGTTGTTCAAGGTTTCGGTGAGAAGACTGATTTGACGGACGGCCGTAAACTGAATCTTGATGCGTCGTATCAAGTGATCAAGGAAGCCGTGGAAGAGGCGGGCCTCAAATGTCTGCGGGCCGATGAAATCGTCCATTCAGGTACAATCGATGTTCCCATGTATGAGCAGATTCTTCATGCGGATCTCGTTATCGCCGATTTGTCCACTTACAATGTTAATGCCGCGTATGAATTGGGAGTCCGTTATGGTCTCCGGCCCTATGCTACCATCATCGTTGCTGAAGAGAAGTTCAAAAATCCATTTGATTTCAGCCATATTGTCATTCGCCGTTATAAGCATCTGGGTGAGGATATCGGCGTGAGCGAAGCCCGACGCTTCAAGGAAGAGCTGAAGGAAGCCATCCAAGAAATTGTGGCCTCGCAAAAAACGGACAGTCCCATCTACACCTTTCTGAGCAACCTGCGTCCGCCTGTCGAAGAAACAGCAGCGGAAAAATTACCGCAGGCGGCGTCGGCATCAGTTTTGCCTGATCAGTCTGAACAAAGCGTAAAAGTGCTCTTCGATGCGGTCAATGAAGCAAAGAAGAACCGGGATTTTTCTTTGGCGAAGACTCTGCTGCAGATGATGCTTGAAAAGCGTCCGCATGATGAATATCTGGTGGAGCAACTGGTGCTGGCGACATACAAGAGCAGGCAACCGGACGAGAAGACCGCACTGGAAGAAGCCCGTTCAATTCTCGAGACGCTTAATCCCGAAAGCACCAATGATCCCGAAGTGCTCGGGCTTTGGGGAGCTGTACACAAACATCTCTGGGAAATCACGAATGACCCGTCCCACCTGGAGGAATCCATCGGAGCCTATGAAAGAGGATTTTGTCTGAAGGTTGGTGTTCAGGAGAAAGGGCATTATTTGAATCAGGTCAATTACAGCGGGATCAATCTGGCTATTCTGCTGAATGTCCGCGCGGCGCTGCAGGAGAAAGCCGGTGAATATGCCGAAGCGATCGCCGATTTTATTCAGGGTCGCCGGATACTGCGTGAGTTGCTCAACATCTGCCATAGAGCCCTGGAAAATGGACCGGCTATCGAATCCGACCGGTATTGGATATTTGCGACCATGTGGGAGGCGGCTGTAGGACTGGAAGACGATGTAGAGGCTGCTCAATGGGAGCGGGAAGCCAGGAGTGTCTGCTCTCCGGACTGGATAGAAAGCACACAACTGCGGCTCGACAAATGGAAGACTCTTCTGGCGAATTCACCGCTGAAACATTTGCAGGGCTAGAGCGGTGTTCTGTTGCGCTGATTTCCGTTGTTGAAAAAAACAAGGAGGAAATGCCATGTCATACAGGGACAGGATTAATGCGGACGGGCCAAAGAAAATTCTGGCGCTTGACGGCGGCGGGATACGCGGGATGATGACTGTCGAGATTCTGGCCGGGATCGAGGAGATGCTGCGGAATGCTCTGGGACGTGAAGACTTCGTGCTTGCCGATTATTTCGATTACGTTGCCGGTACCAGCACGGGGGCGATTATCGCGACGTGCATCTCGCTGGGGATGCCCGTGGCCAAAATCCGGGAGTTTTATATCGGCAGCGGCAAGGAAATGTTCGATAAGGCCTTCATTCTGAAGAGGTTCCGCTACAAGTATGAAGACGAAAAACTGTCGGACATGCTGCGGGAGGTTGTCGGGTCCGACACAACCTTTGGCAGCGACAAATTGAAAACCCTCCTTTTGATCGTCATGCGCAACGCCACGACGGATTCACCCTGGCCTTTGTCCAACAACCCCCGGGCAAAGTACAACGATACTTCGCGTAAGGACTGCAATCTGAACATTCCCCTCTGGCAGCTGGTACGGGCCAGCACCGCCGCTCCGGTCTATTTCCCGCCCGAAGTCATCAAGCTGGGCGAACGTGAGTTCATTTTCGTCGACGGCGGGGTAACTACTTACAATAATCCTGCATTCATGGCTTTTCTCATGGCGACTCTGGAACCATACAATATGCAATGGCCCACGGGCGAGGATAAAATGCTGATCGTTTCCGTCGGCACCGGAACAAACGCCAAGGCCAACGAAAACCTCGTGCCCGATGAAATGAACCTCTTTTACAACGCGGCTTCCATTCCTTCGGCTCTCATGTTTGCCGCCCTGAACGAACAGGACTTTCTCTGTCGCGCCTTTGGCAAGTGCCTGTCCGGTGATCTCATAGACCGCGAGGTGGAAAGCATGATCGGCAAAAAAGGTCCGCTGCCCGCGAAGCTCTTTACCTACATGAGATACAATGCGGAGCTGACGGCGGAGAGGCTTGCCGCCCTGGGGCTTGCCGATATCAATCCCGAAAATGTACAGAAACTTGATTCCGTAGAAAATATAACAGATCTTCAGAGAATCGGGCGGGCCGTGGCCGGGAGAAAGCTGAATATCGAGCATTTCCGGCCGTTCCTGAGGTGACGGTCCAAGCGATCAATGACTCGTCTTGGTTTTCATATCTCCATCAGTGAAGGGTTTGTGGCGGCTGCAGAAAAAGCCCGAAGGCTCGGTTGCCGGACCATGCAGATATTCACCAGAAATCCCCGGGGATGGGCCCCGCCCCGGGCCATCGATCCTGACGAAGCGGCAATATTCCGTTCTACGCTGGCCGATTACGGCATCGATCCCCTC
>DAOQVG010000053.1:0-334 GCA_035341435.1 Smithellaceae bacterium | reverse complement strand
CATGCCCTACCTGCCGAATTTAGCCTCACCGGATGATACTCTTTACGAGCGTTCTGTGGCCATGCTGAGAGATGAGCTCGAACGGGCCGGACAGCTTGGAGCGGAATATCTTGTCCTGCATGTGGGGCACCGGGGAAGTTTCTCGGAAGAAGAGGCGTTTTCCCGCGTGGCTGCAGCGATTAACCGGGTCGGCGGCAACACTGCCGGAAAACCGCTGCTGCTCCTGGAAAACACGGCCGGCCAGGGCACTGAGGTTGGATCGCGTTTTCCGCACCTTGCCCGCATCATAGACATGATCGAAAATCAGGATCGCATCGGCATCTGCTTCGACACT
>DAOQVG010000052.1:0-8568 GCA_035341435.1 Smithellaceae bacterium | reverse complement strand
TGTCCAGGTAATTGCCCGGTAGAAAATGGAACGACTGCCATAGGCCGATGGCAGGCGCGAAACCGGTTCCCGACATATTATTCTGGAAGGTATATCGAGGTGAATTCCATCTGCCCGTCACTCTGGGCTTTCCATCCGGCCCTTTGAAGATCAATCGCCAGTAGCCTCGAGTGCGTGTCTCGTTGAGGAAATCTACATAGTTTGCCGCCTTGGCCAATCTGGTTGCTTGCCCGGCCGGTACACCGGCCGTCAACGCTGCCGCATGGGTTCCATAGTAGTGGAAATCCTGATCCATAAAATTTTTACTCCTTATATCTATAACAATATTTCATTAGTTGCTTTATTTGAAGAAAACCTTGCGATGAAGGTGGTTGCCGGCAAGATGATTTGGAAAATAGTTGGCGACGGCAAACTCTTGACCAAAAAGATCCTGCTTGAGCGCTCTGCCGGCAATCCGGTCATCGTACAGAAAGTTCGTTCGGTCAGGTGCTTCATCCGCCGGGAACAGGAGTTCTTTGAAATCGGCATGTACTGCAGGATTGCCGCTGATGCACCAGAGCCGATTTTGAGAGAGAAGCCAGATATAATTCCGATCGGCAAAGCGCGAGTGTCTGCTGTCGAAGGTGGGCGATAAATTGCCCCTTACATCCCGAATGCCGGCCCGGGGAAAGAGGTCAGAGGGATACTCTTTTGCATGAAAGACAAGCGCAACATCCCGCAATTGCGGTCTGCCGGTTGCCGCTCCCCCAACATCGACATCCACCATATGGGCATGAAAAAGGTCTTGGTCGTTCAGTGCATGACCGTCGGCGGCCACGAGATCAAACAGGCCGTAAATAAACTTGTGAACGTTCTTACTCGACTTGAGCCCCGGCGAATTAAGATTGGCGATGACCCCGCTTGCAGCATTCCATACCGGCTGCGGGATTGGAGTCAGCTTAGGTACAAAGGAATGACGGATGGCGTCAATACGCAGACGCTGATTTGCAGCACGTTGAGCGAGGCTGAAGACGTCGGGCAACGCTCCGGTACCAGCCAACTCGCGAATCCATGCTTGCTGCGTGTTATTGATGAGGTCATATACTAGACGGGTTGCGGCGTAAGCCATTTCATACTCCTGTGTTCATTTTTTTGATAATAAATTGCTGTAAAATTATAGAAAGATGCAATTTCTATGCTAAGTTGATTTCAAAGTGGACACAGGATCTCCGGGGCCATGTGATTGCCGATTTTATTTGGTAAAGCGAACTTTTTATTGGGTAAACTCGTTTATGTCTGCCGTCCTCCCCGAAGCGTCCCACCGTAAATTTGATGACAGAGAATCAGTTTTCCGTCTTGATGTGCAGCAACGGCAATCCCAGATGACGGCGGCGGGTTTCGCCCTTAAAACGTGTTTGCTCGCGGGTCGTGGGAGCGCCCCGGCGGCCTTTACCCCATTGCTCAATGGGATGGGAGGCGCCCAGATACAAAGTGTGCTTGCCGAATTTTTTCCCCAATTCATCGGCGGCAGCATAGAGTTCTTTTATTTTTTCCGCCTGCGGCGGATCATCGAAAAGAGAATATTGGGTACTGGTATCCGGTTGCAGGTCCAGAAGAATAACACCCGTTGCGCGATATATTTCTTTTGACCGGAAGCAGGCGTTAAAAAGATTGCGGACGATTCCGGAAAATTCCAGCGGGCAGGCGCAGGGGCGCGAAAGCATCGCTTCGCCGCCCAGTGTATCGAAGTTGTTTTTCTTCAGGAACACGACGATTTTGTGCGGAGCAAGGTTGTAGCGCCTCGCCTTGATGCAGGCCGATTCCATATTGCGCATCAGTTGGGCAAAGAGATATTCGGCGTTGTTGGTGGGCGGGGCAAAGGTCTTCGTTTTGCTGATCGAAGCGTAAGAGCTCTTCTCTGCGGCTGATACCGGATAAACCGATCGGCCGCGCAACTCCTGCCAGATTTCCACGCCGGGTTTGGTAAATTTCCGCAATACCGTTTTTTCGGGCAACTGGGCGAATTCCAGCGCATAACGAATGCCCATCTTGGCCAGGTAATTTGTTGTGGCGTTCCCGATGCCCCAGATTTTCTCTACCGGCAGAGTGCGCAGATAATTGGGTATCTCCCTTCCCTTGATTACCGTCATGCCTGCCGGTTTTTGGTACTTGGAGGCAACCTTAGCCAGAACTTTGGTGATGCTCAGGCCTACGGAAACCGTGATGCCCAGTTCTCTTTCTATGTCCTGCTTCATGCGCAGAGCGATTTCTTCATAGGAAGAGTGCAGGGCGCGGCGCATGCCGGTGATGTCGGCAAAGGCTTCATCGATGGAATATTCTTCCACGTCGGGTGTATAACGCCGCATGATGCTGAATATCCGCCGGGAAAACAAGCTGTAAGTTTCATAATCGGAAGGCAGGATGATCAAGCCGGGGCAGATTTTGCGCGCTTCATGCAGCGGAACACCGCGCGCAACGCCGATTTTCTTGGCGGCATAGCTGGCGCAGGCAACAATACCGCGCTCACCGCCGGTAATCAGCGGTTTTCCTTTGAGCTCCGGATGGATGGCCTCTTCGCAGGAAGTGAAAAAAGCATCACCGTCGATATGGACAATAGCCCGCGGCCAGGAATGAAGACTGAATAATTGTTCCGACATATTTTTTACCGCTGCTGTTTACGGGATTTTTTGCTTAACTGATCAGCCAATTTTAAAAGAGATGGAATTCGGCTTTTGCCGTGCATTTTTGCAATGCATTCTTTAGCAAGTTCAAGATTAATTCCGATAGATGTTATGAAAAGCGGTCTTTTACTCTTTCCTCTCAGTAGTTCGCAATACGGCGGAATTCCGTTAAAATAACTTTTAGCCACGCCGATTACAGGCGTTTTGCAGGATAAGGAGTTATATAAATAAAATCCCAGCCCCGGCCTGGAAATACCATCTGTAAATACATAGCCGTCAATAACGATAAAGTCAGGATGTAAAGAATGATCTTTAATCAATTTCAATATGCAGGGTAATTCTCTTTTATAAAATGATCCTGGTTCGTATTTTTCGATGGTGTCGATTTTTGCAATTAACTCAACTGCCGGTCTTTCATCAGTCCAGTTTTCAAAAATAACGCCCCCGGTATTACCTTTGTTTTCATAATAAAATACATCAACGGCAAGAATCATAGATATTCCCATAATGATTAATTGGGTAAAGCATAAAATGGCGTAAAATGGGTAAATTGGGGTCGCATCTTTAATATTGATAAATAGCCTGATTTGCTTTGATTTTCCTTTTCAAGTTACTGTTTAAATTTTTATCTCTTGCTGTAATTCTAAAAAGTCAATATAAAAGATTTGACCCCAAATATGCCTTTGACCCCAAATATGCCCCCAATTATTCCTTATTTCCGTAACAGAAGAGCGCTGTGGCTTATACGGATATCCGGGTATTCTGTTATGGAAAACCCGACGCTTTTCGCTGTTTGCAACGTTCGAAGAAAGTAATGTCTGGATACATGCACAATGGGTTCAACGAACAGAAAGAGCCCGTTCGGTTTTAATAGCGCGTGGATTTGGCGCAAAAGTTTCTCTTGATCGGGTACTTCATGAACCACCCAAAACGCCAGAATGAAATCAGCAGCCGCATGATTTCCCAAATATTCCGGGTTTGCTAAATATGTGCTAATTCTTGCCGCAACTCCGGATCGCTTCGCCCTTTTGGACAGGACCGACAGCATTTGAGTCTGGATGTCGACGGCGGTTACGTGACCCGAGAGGCCGACGAGTTTAGCCAGCGGAATAGAGAAATATCCCATTCCGGCGCCAACGTCTATGACATTATATCCCGGTTGAACATAGGGGGACAGGACGATCTCCGGGGTGTGGAGCAACCGACGTAAAGGGTTGTCGAATGTAAAACACAACCACCAGGGGCACACAATTTTTCGACCTGAGAGTTTTTCCAGCATTATAACCATGACTTTTGACTAAAAACTCAAGGGCCGGTGGGCCGGTGGGCCCTGCCGGTCCCTTGAAATGTGTCGTCAGGAGAAAACTGATTTGAAACCATATTCAATGAGCCGGGATCCTCTATTCCTTATTGCAAGACTACTTCGGCGGAAAATTATCAGGATTGACTACAAACCATACATTATTGACACCCTGACCATTTGTATCGCCTGGTTGCTTGTCATTAACCCAGTAATAAAGCGGGTACCCTCTGAAAGTTGTCTGCTTTTTTCCGTCTTTTCTTGTGATTGTTCCAAAGTCCCCGGGTTTTATATCCTTTGGTGCGGCAACCTTTTCCCGGTAATATAGGGGCCACTTCTCCAGGCAGGGTCCAGCGCATGAGCTTTTCCCAGGGGAATCGTTCTTAAACCAATAGAGAGTTTTTCCTTCAGTGTCAGAGAGATACTTCCCTATCCCGGCCTTGTCTTGAATCTTGATTGCGTGATGCATGCCCATGACCGAGCCAACCCCAAAAATCAGTGCCCCAAACAAAACCAGCGTTCCTATAATCCTCTTCTTCATCTTCATAGTTCCTCCTTTTCTTTGTTAACTCCTAACGACGAAAACAGCCGTGAGAAAATGTAAAAGGGGCAGGGGGTGTTGCCCAAATCTCTTTGTCTCTTACCGGAATCGTTTTCGATGAATTCTAGGACTCGCGAAAGGTGCCTTCAAAACTCGCTTCGATTCAAACAGCAATTTCTTGCCTGACTTACGGTACTGTAGTCAATGCCACTTAAAAGCTTCCGGTTTCTGGATGAGTTGTTTTACGAAGTCAATAAAGCAATTCCATGTTAATCAGTCTGAAATATCAAGATTAAAGATTTGATCTCGATCATCCCCTCCCAATTATCCGAACTGACGGATCACATTTTACAAGTCATAAAAAATATGATCTTTCTCATCAACAACCGCATTTAAGCTGAGCTTTAAAGGAGTCTTGAAAAGAGGTCCGTCATAAACAATCGTATGAAATTCACCACCTTCTCCGCAAGGATCAATGCCATTGTTTTTGAATTCGTTAAATGTATCAATGTTGATTTCGCGGCCGAGATATTTGGCGTCAATCTTTGTCTTGTTTATAGAGATAATTTTTGACGAATATTTTCGATTGATAAAATCAAGAACAACTTTATCTCTGTTCTGCCTCCATAAGGGCATTATCATTTGCATGCCGACCTTCTTCATGACTCTTTCAATCCAGACATAATGTTCTTCCAGATCAATATCGCCGAAGATGCCTCCCGTGAAACCCCTGTCTTTCAGTTTTAATAATTCGGCAGTCCATTTTTGTTCATAATCATTGAAGCCGGCATAGCCGAAATTGATTTCCAGATCCATCGCCTTTGCCTGCTCATCGAGAATTTTTTCACTTAAAAAGTGACCGTATGTTTTGTGATTTAATTCATCGATCATTGTCAGCAATGAGATGGTCACGGTCGGATCGTGTGTTAAAAATTTATCGAGCGCTGCACAACAATCTTTCCCGCCACTCCATGAACAAAAAATTAAATCAGGCATAATTTCCTCCATTAATTGTGGGGCTAAGAGGGACATATTGCCCCGATTGTCAATTATTCCTAATCCTTTTACAAATCATTTATTTTTTCCGGATAACCCGGACACAGCATATTAGCTTTTCTGGGTTTTATTGGTATGTCCCCCTTAATAATGGGAGCGCCGCGCTTCTCACCGTCTGATCGATCTTTTCATTAGAGCATCTTTTGCATCCACACCGTATCGAAGTGGCGGCCTTTTTTTCTTTCCAACTTTTCTGAACCGGCCACATTCTATGAACCCGTTCTTCTGATGGAACTTGATACTGCTGGGATTGAGCGAAGATATGTTGGCCAGGATATTCGTAATACCTTTTTCCACAGCACCATTTTCAAGATAATCGAGCAACATCCTCCCCATTCCTTTTCCGGTGTGGTCCGGATGTATAAAATATGTGACTTCAGCAGTCTGTGAAAATGTCGGCATCGGGTTATGTGCGCGCAGCATTCCAAAACCGACAATTTTGCCATCCTGATTTTTTATGGTTCCTCTCGGGAAACCATTGGCCATTTGCAGAAACATATCAAATGACTCATAAGGGAGCTTGTTTTCCGGGTATGCTGCAAAAGAGTTTTCTACGTAATAGTTGAATATATCGATTATCGATTCCCGATCTTCTGCTGATATTGGACGGATTGAATATGTCATAAGGTTATTTCCTTATCCTGACAATGGAGATGGTTGGCCTGCGCAGAAGTTAATGTCTCTATTAATCAGTTTAAAATATCAAGTTAAAGATTTGACCCCAAATTCTTCCTATCGTTTCTTTGCAATGACTGCAAATTCCCTGTTCTGTGTTGAAAACGGTGTGCCTGCTACATCCGAATAATAGCTTTCGACGGTGAAACCACAATCTGTAAATTCTCTCGCTAAATCTTCAGGACTGAAATATTGCAGCCAATTATAGATTGTACGTGTACGTTCAGCCTCAATGAGTGTATATTTGTCGAGAACAACCTTTTCCTTCTCGTACTTGAATGTATTCAGAAAGCCGTAATATTTATGGTGAGACCAAAAACCATTGAGGAGATTGATTTCATATTGTGCTTTTTCTTCCCGCTCGCTGAAGGCCGCCAGGGAATACACATCAAGAAGAACAGAACCGGATGGTTCGAGAAGCTTATAAAATCTGGAAAGAATATTCCTCCTCTGTACGGGGCTGAGGGCGCAAAAATCGCACATGATCATCAAGATGAGATGAAAGCAATCGTCGGTTTCAAAATCCAGATAGTTTTGGTTTACATAATGAATGGGCAGTCTTTTCCGGGTTGCCGCTTCTTGTGCATATTGGATTGATCTCTTCGAGAAATCTATGCCGATTACCACCGCATGCCTTCGAGCCAGTCTCGCAGCATATAATCCAGGGCCGCAGCCGAAATCGGCGATCTTCTTTCCGGCTCCGATGTCGAAACGGGCAGCAATCCAGTCTACAGACCGATCGATGAAATCGATGTTGCGGGATGAGACATCTATCCCTTCGTCCAGGTGGAACTTGAGCATCTGCGCGGACGTATGTTCGTCAGTCCATAAATCGCTTGCCGTGTAGAATTCGAACGGTTCAGGGCGTTTATTGATTTTTTCTAATTCTTCAAACAACATTTCTCTTGTCACCGATATTGCCCAGAATGGTCTGGATCAGCAGCTCGCAAAATGATTCAATCACAAATTTTTCATCTTCTCGAAGGACAGCTTCCATGATGTTGATTCCTGAAGCATAACATTGCTTATATGGGGCAGCGTGAAAATTGCAGATACCGTCGCAACTGTAGATAAGGTCAAGTCTCGACAGCCTGCTGCCCGGATGGTTATCTCTTTGGGGCGGCCTTTGAAAAAGTTCTGTCATGAATTCCGGCGAAACAAAAGATCAGGAACTTTAACTGTCTGGCAGAATTCATCAAAAATGTTTCCCTCAAGAGACAAAGAGATTTGGACAACAGGACGTAAAAACTTGATTCCAATTCTCCCTTACCAGATTCGACGTCTTTATTCTCCCGCAGGTTCGATCATTCGTACAGCTTCACTACCGCAAGTCTTGCAGATGCCCCTCAGTAACAAGGAACGACCAGAGATTCGCCCTTCTCTCACTTGTAGAGACACCATTGTCCGGCACTTTGAACACCAAACGTTCTTCAGTATCTTTTCTCTCATTTGTTCTGGTATTTGTTCCCACCGTTTCTTCGCGGGGGGTGTCAGTTTGGGAAACGGTAAAATCTTTGATTCTTTGCCAAAATGCAGTCCAAAGAGTTTTTCTGCTTTCAAAAACCCTTCCTCGGTCATTCCGACCGATTTCGCTTTGCCAACAGGGTTTGTTATATAACCTTTCTTATGGATCCTATTCAGGGTGTCCCAATCAAATCCCTTCCATGCGCTGGCACCAAGCCCTTCGTGTCTTGTATGAACTACCAGATAAAGAAGGGCCAGGGTATATTCGTCAACTTTGTCTTCGTCGAAGTTCATAGTTCTCCTTCTCGTCGAACGGCCAAGTGTATATGGAGTCAAAGCTCAACAGCCTGTCCAATCTTGACATTTCCCATATTTAACCTTTTATATCTTCAACTAAAAAATATCATGCCTTTCGAAATCTTATTAATAAACAGGTTGTTACCCATATCCACTTGTTTTTATTGTCATGGATGTCTCCAGAATATCTGGCACCGGTTATACGTGTTCATTGGATTGGTTTGTCAGCCCGTTTTCTACCGTCTTTCATTTTTTAGACGGAATTTCCGCGTTTGAGGGGCTCTACTGAGATGCATTGTCGCGACACCAAGGATATTTTTCCTCATATTCTGTTTCTCGATTTCTTCAAAAATATTTTTTGCCGGAATTGCCTCTATGTTGCCCCGCTCGAATGCATCAATCCGGTTTTCTGCTTCTTGGGCCCACAAAGCATTCTTCTCTTTCCGGGATGGAAATTCAAAGCTGGAAAATAGGCTCTCGATTAACTCTGCTCGCTCCATAGGCGATAGTTCTAAAGCTTTTGCAGGAATCTCTTCTCTATATCCCAATATTCACTCACACCCATTCATTTTTAT
>DAOQVG010000051.1:0-8827 GCA_035341435.1 Smithellaceae bacterium | reverse complement strand
CGCAGTTCCATGATCGGCCTGCCGGAACTGGCCGGCATCATCCAGCCGACGGTGGTCGCCTCCCGTGAAAAGATGCTCGACAAGCCAACCGGCCTGGAGTACGTCACGGTAGAACCGATCCCCGAGCGCGTCAATCGGCTGGTTGACCGAGTTAAAGCATGGATCAATCTGCAGCAGAAAAAAAACGTCGATAAACATATAGCGCTGATTTACTACAGCTACCCGCCCGGGAAGCAGAGCATCGGGGCATCGTATCTGAATGTACTGCCGGAAAGCCTCTACGAAATACTGAGCAGGATGAAGGCGGAAGGATATGATGCCGGCATTGGCGAACCGGACAAGAATATCCTCCTTGAGAATATCATCAACTATGGCCGCAATATCGCCAAGTGGGCGCCTGCCGAGATTGATCAACTGGCGCGCAGCGGCAAGGCCGTTCTGCTTCCGGTGGAGACCTACAGAAAATGGTTTTACGAATTGCCGCCCGGATTCAGAAAATCCGTGTTAAAGGATTGGGGCGAACCCGAAAAAAGTTACATCATGACCTGGCGCAACAAGTCCGGAAAGATGTTTTTTGTGCTTCCGGGGGTTCGCTATGGCAACGTACTGCTTGCACCTCAGCCTTCCAAGGCCTGGGAGCAGGCAATCCAGAAGGCCTACCATGATCCGAACATCGCGCCGCATCACCAGTACGTGGCTTTTTATCTCTGGCTGAAGAAAGAATTTCAGGTTGACGCCGTCGCCCATATCGGTACCCACGGCACCCATGAATGGATGGGTGGCAAGGAGGTTGGCTTTACCGAGGAAGACCCCTCCGAAGTGTTGATTCAGGATATTCCCAACATATATCCCTACATCGTGGATGACGTGGGCGAAGGTATACAGGCCAAACGCCGCGGCATGGCTGTAATCGTTGACTACATGACCCCGCCGTTCGACAAGGCGGGTATGAACCGCGACCTGAAGGAGCTGGCGGCGCTGATCAGCGA
This sequence comes from Smithellaceae bacterium, assembly GCA_035341435.1. Classification (GTDB taxonomy): domain Bacteria; phylum Desulfobacterota; class Syntrophia; order Syntrophales; family Smithellaceae; genus MVRV01. Next base: position 7,838 of record DAOQVG010000051.1, on the reverse strand, counting down.
TTATAACAGCGCCAGGGAAAAGTCCCTCCAACTGGCTGCCAGCAAACTGGAAGACATCAACAGAATCGTCGCGAAAAGAGGCATGCTGGCGGATCTGAAACTTAAGTCCATCAGCACAATCGAAGATGTGGAAATGCTGGACGACTATATTAAGGAGATTTCCGAAACCATAACACCTTTCGGCCTGCATACATTCGGCAAATCACCGGAGGCAAAGTACATACAAAGCACAGCCGAAGCTATTATTTCCATTGAAAAAGGGTTAGACGGTGCGGAAAGAGAAAAACGTGTGGCGATGCTGGCGGATGCCATAAAACGCAGCGGGCCGCGCGAGTTGAACTCCTTTATCAACGCTTTGAACGGCAAATATATCCCGGCAGGCACAGGCAACGATCCGATCAGAAACCCGGATTCCCTGCCGACCGGCAAGAACTTCTATTCTTTTGATCCGGCTTATGTGCCGTCTCCCGGCACTTATGCAACCGGCGCCGGACTGGCCAAAGAGCTGATAGAAGACTATCGCAAGCGCCACGGCGTCTATCCTGACAAACTTTCCTACGTTCTCTGGGCTACGGAGTGCATCAGACATGAGGGGGTAATGGAATCACAGATCATGCACTTGATGGGCATCCGTCCCAAATGGGACGAGCGGGGAAGGGTGCAGGGTGTTGAAGTCATTGCGCGCAAAGAACTGGGCAGACAGCGCATCGATGTGACTATGGTGCCCTCCGGACTTTACCGCGATGTCTTCCCTTTGTTGATGAATCTGCTGGACAATGCCGTCTCCATGGCGCGTGATCAGGATGAGCAGGACAACCTGGTGAGAAAAAACACCCTGAAGACGCAGAAAATGCTGATCAAAAAGGGGGTATCCGAGGAAATGGCCAAACGGATGGCCTCGGTGCGTATCTTTACCGAACCGTCGGGTGCGTACGGCCCTGGATTGGATAATGTTATCGTCGCGTCCAATTCCTGGTCCAACGAAAAAAAGGTTATTGATGTCTACTTCCGGCGCATGAGTCATATGTATGGCCAGGGCTTCTGGAGCGAGAAAGGCAAACAGGGCGGTGAAGATCTGGGCGATACCCTGTTCAAGAACGCGCTTTCCGGCAGCAAGATAGCCATCCACAGCCGTTCGACCAACACTATCGGGGTGCTGGATACCGATGATTTCTACCAGTATCTGGGCGGAACGGCAATGGCCATCCGGGCGGTGGACGGTAAGTCGCCGGAAGTTTTTGTCACCAACATGACCAATCCGAAAAAGGCGGTGCAGGAGACGCTGGAAAAGAACATGGGCCGGGAAATGCGCTCACGGTATCTGAATCCGGAGTGGATAAAGGCCATGATGAAGGAAGGCTACGGAGGTGCAAGGTACATCGACAAGGTTATCGAACATCTCTGGGGTTGGCAGGTAACAGTTCCGGAGGCGGTTGACGCCGCCAAATGGCAGGAAATGTATGAAACCTATGTTCAGGACAGAAATGACCTGGGCATAAAGAATCTCTTCCGGCAGGCAAAAAATATGCACGCCTACCAGTCCCTGGTGGCGCGCATGCTGGAGACGGTCAGAAAATCCTACTGGAAGCCGGAGCCGGCCGTTAAAGAAACACTGGCCCGCGAATATGCCCAGAGCGTTCGGGAAGTAGGACTTGCCTGCTGCGATCATACCTGCAACAACCCTCTGTTGACAAAGTTTACATCATCAACACTGCTGTCTGTTCCAGGGTTGACCCCTCTGGAGAGTGATTTTGCAAATGCTCAAAAAGCCATAAAGCAGACAGCAACGACGCAGTCGGCGCAGAATCAGGGGAATGCAAAAGCAAACCAAAAATCCAACACGCAGACTTTCGCCCAGCGGGCCCCGGAAGCAAACACAAATTCAGCCGGTAAAACCAAATCAGTGGAAGGTTTTGAAATGTCGGAATCCGGCATCGGGGCAAGCGCTTCATCCGCACCGATTCCCTGGCTGTTTCTGCTGGGATTTCTGGCGTTTATCGGATTAATCGCCCTTGGATTCCGGAAAAAATAAATTTTTACATTAAAGGAATGGTTTTCTATGAATTGTCAACGAATTTTGATGCTTGTTTTATTCCTGTTCTGGCTGCCGGTGAACTTTGCGGGGGCGCAAGACCATGAAACCGGTCGTTCCTCTTACAAAATGGACGAAATTGTTGTGACGTCGGCAAAGATAGAAGAGTATGCGAAAAATTATCCGCAGGATGTAAAGATGGTGAAGAGATCCGAAATTGTTCAACGCAATCTGCCGAATGTTGAAGAAGTGCTCAAAACCATTTCCGGTGTGGAAGTCTATTCCACTTCGGGCATCGGATCGCGCATTGCCATTCGCGGATCGGGAAAATCCGGAGGCATTCTCGTTTTGCTCAACGGTCGACCGCTGAACAGCAATCAGCACGGCAATCTCGATCTGAATACCATCCCCATCGACAGCGTTGAATCCGTTTCCGTGTTCAAACCTCCCGTTCCCGTCTGGCTCGGAGCCGGAGCAAGTGAAGGCGCCATCAATATCGTGACGCGTGATCTGAAACCGGCCGAGGGGAAAAAGCAGATGCAAAACACTGCCAAGATTGGCGGCGGTTCCTATGGAATGATTGAAGGATCTGCCAGCACACAGCTGCCGGCGGCGGGCGGCAGCGCTCTGCTTACCGGCGCTGTCAAACATAAAGACGGCAAGCGGATAAACAGCGACAGAAACGACGGGTCGGTCAGCCTGACCTGGAACCGGACGGGAAAAGAAGGCAGCCGGTATGAAGTAAACGGACGTTATTATGAGGCCGAATACGGCATGGCGGGTCCTACGGACAATGAGACGCCGGACGCCCGCCAACGCTACCGCAAAGGCGCACTGGATGTTCGCTATAAAAGCGCGCTGGGTGAAAAAGGAATTGTTGATGCGGGTATTTACGGTGATACGGTATATCTCCGGGATGAAGCGCAAAGTGGAGGGATTTACCGGCTCAATGACGACAAGATCGGCATAAAGGTAAATGCAATGTGGTCTCCGGACAATAATGTCTGGGATTTCAGATTAGACGGTCTGTCGGAGTTGAACAGATTTGATCATACGCTGACGGGAGATCATGACCGTTTTCGCAACAGCCTGTCCGCTCAATATGATCGCCGCTTCGGGGACGTAACCACAACCGTCGGACTGCGCGGCGATACAACGGATGATTTTGGTTTCCAACCCGGTTTCTCCACCGGTGTGGGGTGGACTGTTGCGCCTAAATGTGTTCTCAAGGGGCGCGCCGGCTACACGGTGAACATACCGACGTTTGAGCAGCTCTATCAGACAACACACGGTTCCATCGATCAGAGCCGCGGCAACCCCGATTTGCAGGAAGAACGCATATGGTCCTACGATCTGTCTCTGGAATACTCTTTCAGTGAGAATGAGTCTATTCAGGCGACGCTTTTCCGGGCGGATACAAGGGATCTGATCTCTGCCACACGTGACGCGTTCAAAATATACCGGCCTGTCAACATTCACCGGGCTGAGCGGCAGGGCATTGAATTAACGGGGAAATATGTATGGAGAAAGAATCTCAATACGGAAATAAATGTAATTCTGCAGGATTCCGACAACAGCGACACCGGAAAAGAGCTTCCCTATACACCGTCGATAAAGGTGAAAGGGAAAGTGCTCTACACGGTTTCCGGCACGAAAACCCTTTTGGAGGGCTGCCTCCGCCATGAAGGCAAGCGCTACAGTCAGGTAGAAAATCTTCCTTCCCAGAAGCTTGACGCTTATACGACGGTTGACGTGAAAATAACGCAGCCGTTCAAGTTCAAGGGATTCGCCGCCGACGTGTACGCCAAAATCGACAACCTTTTCGATGTCGCCTATGAAAATCACTTGGGGCACCCCAACGAAGGCATTTCGTTCAGCGCCGGTCTGCAGGTAAAGTTTTAACAGAAAATGGATACAAATACATTAAGATGAAGGACGAAGACAAAACAAAAGAGCAGTTTTCTGAACTGGATGAAATTCTTCGTTACAATGTTGAAACGGAGAACTTCTACCAGAACGTCTTTGAATATGCCGGAATCGCGACAGTAATTTTTAAGGAAGATAAAACCATACTGCTGGTAAACAGAGAATTCGAAAACCTTACCGGACGCACCAGGAAGGAAGTGGAAGGCAAAATTAAGTTGAGGGAATTTATTGGTGGAATGGACGAACTGGCATGGATGAAAGAATATCATTGCTTGCGTCTCCTCAATCCACTTTCGGCTCCCAAGACATATGAATTCCAGCTTGTCAACCGGAACGGACAGGTAAAAGACATTTTTGCAACTGCATCCATAATACCCGGCACAAAGCTGATTTCGATGGCATTGCTGGATATCACCAAACACAAAGGGATGGAAACGGCTCTGAGAGAATCAGAGAAACGTCTTGCCGATACTATTAATTTTCTGCCGGATGCGACTTTTGCCATTGATCTTTCCGGGAAAGTTATTGCCTGGAACGAAGCTATAGAGGAGATGACCGGTGTAAAGGCAGAAGATATGCTGGGAAAGGGCCGTCATGAATATACGACGGCGTTTTACGGGCTGCAGAAACCCATGTTGATCGACCTGGTATTTGAATCTAATAAAAAGCGCAAAAAGAAATATGATTTTGTCAAAAGAGAGGGAAATGTGCTTTTAGCCGAGGCTATTGTACCTGTGAGTGGAGTGCCTCATACCCTCTGGCGAAAAGCAAGGCCATTTTATGACGGTAGCGGCAACGTCGTCGGCGCAATTGAGTTAATTCGCGATATCACTGCATTCAAGCGGTCACAGAAAGCATTGCAGGCAGCCAACGAAGAATTGGAAGTTCGAATTGGGAAAAGAACCGCCGAACTCGTACAGGCAAACAAGGCGCTGCAGAAAGAAATATTCGAACGCGAACGAACAGAAGCGGTGCTGAAAGAGAGCGAAGAAAAATACAATCAGTTTTTTAAAACTTCGCGGGATTGCGTCTTTATAACATCAAAAGATGGAAGGCTTATTGATTTGAATGATGCCGCAGTAGAGTTATTTGGATACTCCAGCCGTGAAGAATTACTCCAGATGAAGATACCATATGTTTATGCCAACAAAGACGAACGTGCAAGGCATGCCAGGGTTATTGCAGAATTCGGCTATGTCAAGGAATATCCAATTGATTTGTGCAGAAGAGACGGCAGCGTAAGGCACGTGCTGATCACAGCAGCAGCTCGCTATGACGCCGGCGGCAAGACAATAGGATTTCAGGGAACGATCCGGGATATTACCAAGCAGAGACAAGTCGAAGAAGAACGGGAGAAGCTTATTCTGAAACTACAGGAAACAATTTCTCAGGTCAAAACCCTAAGCGGATTGTTACCCATATGCGCCTCCTGCAAAAGAATTCGTGACGGGAAAGGTTATTGGAATCAGATTGAATCTTATATCCGAGATCATTCAGAGGCGGGATGCAGTCGTAGTATATGTCCAGATTGTGCAAAAAAAATGCACTTGGAATTATATGAAGAGAAATAAAAAAGGAGGTGAACAAAGGCATAAATAACATGTAGAGATTTTGTAACTGCATCAGCATGCCGGCAGGAATCCAGGGAAGAGGAGTGAAATGCTCCCGCTGCCCCGCAGCCGTGAAGGGAACGAAAGCCCGATATCAAGCCACTGTTCATGACGGAATGCCGTCGGGATGGGAAGGCGGGCGAGTAGATGCGAGCCCGAAGCCGGAAAACCTATCTATGCCGCGAATCTGCAAAGAAAGATGCCGCTCTTGACGTTATGAGGAAATCGGTCACTTGCTTTGCATTATATCCAAATTATTCTCGAGGGAGGAAAAAGAAAAAATGAAGAGGAGAAGGAGAAGTTGTTTAATATCACTTAAATATTCGGCCTTTTTTTTAATGTTTGTATGTTTCTGCCTGGCGATCAGCGCGTTTGCCGAAGAGTCTTCCGTCGCCCCGAAAGAAGAGAAAAAGATCGCCAAGATAGATGATATTGTGGTGACGGCCACAAAAACCGAGGAAAGCAAAAGGGATGTTTCCGCCGCGGTGCAGATTATGAGCGCCGAGGATATCAAGCATTCCACTGCCAAAAACGCAGCCGATCTAATAGTCGAGTCCGGAGTCGGCCATGTCCAGAAATATAACGGCGGTCTGGCCAGTATGGTGGAAGTAAGAGGATTGCAGACAGACATGTTCAACCCGGAGAAAAGCCGGGTGCTCGTTCTTGTCAACGGCAGCAACGCCGGAACAGTAAACCTCGCGGCGATTCCCACCGACAACGTTGAAAGAATAGAAATTGTCAAAGGCCCGGCTTCGGTCCTCTATGGTTCTTCCGCCATGGGGGGTGTAATCAACATTATAACCAAGAAGGGACGCGGCGGTTTTCACGCCTCCGTGGGCGGCGAGTTAGGTTCCTGGAATTACTGGAAAGCCCAGGCCGACATAAACGGGGAAGCGAATCGCTTTGATTATTATGTCGTCGCCAGCAGGTCTGCACGCGACGACTACAAAACTAAGGATTATGGTACAATCAATAACACGGGCTACGAAGATGAGACCGTCTCCGCCCGTCTGGGATATAAATTATTTGACGACCATCATGTGTCCGTCGGATATCAGCACTGGAGAGGATGGGACATGGGAACGGCGGGCGGCATATATGATCCTGATCCTGACAACTATACCGACAAAGAGAGAAACAGCTTCGACGTCAATTACAAAGTCGGGACGTTCAGCGCAAAGTATTATTATGTTAAGAATAGCGACGTATCGCACGGTGGAATGGTATCAGGACCGGGAAATACCTCGATTTACGACGCCAATATCTACACTCAGGGGGTGAACCTGCAAAAGAACTTCGCGATCGGCGACCACAGAATCATCATCGGCGGTCAGTGGGACAGAATAAAGTCTGTCGCCAGCAGCAACGAGGGAGCGCCCTACTATCCTGATTCCAAATATGACAGTTATGGATTGTTTACCGAAGGCAGACTCAGCCTCCTTAATAAAAGACTTCTTGTCAGCGCCGGTCTGCGCTATGACTACTTCGAAAATGAAATGCTGGCTACGGAGGGACTTTCCACCGACTCCAGAAAAGAGCATCTGGACCAGGTGACGGCGCGGGGCGGTCTGGTCTATAAGGTTACCAATGATCTGAGTTTGAAAGGCAATGTCGGCACGGCTTTCCGGGCTCCTGCGCCTCTGGAGCTGGCCGCGGATTACATGTCCTGGGGAACGCATTACGTCGGCAATCCGAATCTGGATCCGGAAAAGAGCATCACCTATGATGCCGGATTAGACTACTCGAAAGGGCCGTTCCGAGCGGACTGCGCCTATTTTTACACGGACTTCGACGACAAGATAGTCGGCTACTACGACACCGCACGGGCGGTGTACACCTACAAAAATATTCCCGGTGCAACCATACAGGGTGTTGAGTTGAACGCCGCCTTTGATATAGGGGCCGCCCTCGGCTGGCCGATAATTATAGAGCCGTTTACCAATATAACTTATAAGTTTACGTATAAACAGGAGAATCAGGGTGCGGCGGATACAACCCTTACCTATACGCCGAAATGGACCGGCGCTTTCGGTCTGAGAGCGGGTCAGGAGAAATGGGATGCAAGGCTTATCGCCAACTATGTCGGACACGAAGATGTCACTGATTTTAATTACATATCTTCCGCAACTTATGGCCAAGTTATAAACAAAGGTGGATTCGCCGTTTTCGGCTTGAAGGGCACTTACAGACCGGTCAAAAATATTGAATTGATGCTGTCCGTCGAGAACCTTCTCGATAGAAACTATGAGTATGTACAGTACTATCCCATG
>DAOQVG010000050.1:0-8892 GCA_035341435.1 Smithellaceae bacterium | reverse complement strand
TAAAGGTGGCGCGAGCTTATTCTTGGCTTTTGTAGGGAACATGGGAACCTGTCGTGCGCATGGTTATTGGGAAGCAGGCTACCTTCAGATAATTTGGGGAATGCCTTCAAGGCCATCGCTTTGATATCACTTGTTGATAGGATCTTACCTCTATAATCTTTCAACTCCACATCCATCATTTTGTGGTTGTTCGTATCAATCTCCATTTGCTCCTCAGTCATCTTTCTTGTTTCTGCGACCCAGATAATTGAGAAAGATGAAGTAAAAAATTAACATCAACGCCACAAAGCCTATAAGCCTGGCTTCCAAGAGGCGGTCAAAGAGATTGTCGGAGTCTCCGTGGGGCAAATGATCCCAGATGAAATAAAGCAGGACGATAGAAATGCCAATATAGGCTATCTTCAGGTATTTACTCATACGAGCCACTCCTTTATGGTTATGGTTTCAGTACCCTGATGATATCCCATTTGCTCTTAAGGTTCTTGTCCATGGCCCCATCATAAGGAATGAGATAGCTGATCTCACCATAACCGCTTGTCTCCTGGTTACTGTACACCATCCAGAGCCTTTTTTGAATTATCTTTTCAATCATACGACAGCGTCACAGTATCTCAACAATTACCAATGGGATTCATTGGCTGGCCAAATTTATCTATGTGAGGACTTGTATTTGCTATACGCAGGGCTGATACGTAGCTGGTTTTTTAAGTTCTATATAAATATTTGTTAATAAATTCTCCTGGTTTTAAAACTTCGATACCCTGGTATCCAGAAATTTTAAGTAACTGTTTGTCGCCGCTTATGATAATCCTGCTCCCGCTCACTATAGCACAGGCCACAAATTTATCATCATCGGGATCACTACACAGAGGTTCGGGGAGATCTTCTGCAACGTATAACTCTGCCTCAATGGTTACCAAATCAAGAATCGGTCGCAAGTCAATTGAAGGGAAATCATCGGAAAACGCTTCCCCCACCCGCCGGTATCCATTCAATATATCTTGAGAAATAACCAACCTAATTACGCCGTCACGCCATGCATTGAGTATTAGATGAGGTGGACCACTGAAAAAAACGCCGGACATAAAGACATTCGTATCGAGAATGACCTTCACTTGCGACCTCGCACCTTTGCGATAGTGGCGTGGATGTCAGACCGTTTCAGCCCGGCTTCTTTCGCTTGCTTGCGGGCTTCGGCAATCAGTTTGTCAAAATCTTCCATAGATGGTTGGGAGATCGACTTTAATATAACCACATCCTTTTCTCCCACAACGACAAATTGAGTGCCAACTTTTAAGTTAAGACGTTTGCGTATATCCTCAGGGATAACGACTTGCCCCCTGGAGGTCATTTTTGTAGTTGCTAAACTTGCCATTTCAATCCTCCTTGGAAAATATTCTTACTGGTAAGATTTAGCTTAGATAATTATATTTGGCAAGTCGAAATTTTAAATCAACGTCTATGCCATAGTATCATTGCCAGTATAGGGAACCCCATAATCCTCACCGGTGGTTCTATGTTTCAAATGATTATCAATGGATTTTCGATCTTGACTTTTTAATAGATTGGGCGCAGAAAATAATCAAAATAAAGAGTTATAAATTAGGGGACACCGGATTTTTTCTAATGATGATTCCGTAAAGAGATTTTTGAAATTCCGTTTATCAAAAGATTGCGGAGTTTTCTGTTTAAGGAGCAGATAATGAAGAAGTCTCTCGTGTTTGTTTGTCTTATTGCTTTAATGGGAATTATGAATGTTCAAAGTTATGCGTATGAGAAAATAGGTTTCTTTGAAATGAAGGAAGTCATACTGAAATCTGAAAGAGGAAAGCAGGCTGCTCAGGAATTAAAAAAGCTTTATGACGAAAAAAAAGCTATTATTCAACATACTGAAAAAGATCTTAGAGAACGTAAAAATTATTTAGAAAAAAACACCTCGGTTTTATCTTCTGCGGAAAAAATGAAACTGGAGTCTGATTATCAAAAGAAATTTAAAGACTATCAAGACTTGGTTGATGGCGCTAATAAAGAACTAAAAAAACGAGATGAAGAAATTGCATCGAATCTGATTCCTGAGATAACGAAGGTTGTAAAAATTATTGGTGAAAAAGATGACTACACCGTCATCATGCATGAACGGTATGATGACATACCTTATTCAAAAAATAGTGATATTACGAATATAATAATAGCTGAATTTGATTATTATATCAGAACAAATCAAGTAAGAGATTCCTCTACACGTAAAAAATTATCACCTGTTTTCGAAAATAATTCGTCCAAGATAAGTTTTTTCAATTTAACGGTAGTCTTGCAGCAATCTGAAGTTGGGAAAAAAGCTGCGCAGGAATTGAAAAAGCTTTACGAAGAAAAATCGGCTATGGTCAAAGACGCAGAAAAAGAGCTTAAAATAAGTAAAGATTACTCACGGAATTCGGATTATCAAAAGAAATTTAAAGACTATCAAGACTTGGTTGATGGCGCTAATAAAGAACTAAAAAAACGAGATGAAGAAATTGCATCGAATCTGATTCCTGAGATAATGAAGATTGTAGAAACAATTAAAAAAGAAGATAATTACACAGCAATAGTGGATTTAACTACGGTTGCCTATTCAAAGAAGGATAAAGATATTACTGATAAAATTATATATAAATTCAATCAGTATGCAAAAATGAATCTAACACCAGATCAAAGAATAACAGTAAATTCTTCAGCCGCCTTGGATAAGGGGCAACCAGAAATAACAATTACGCAGCCGGATGTTCAAAGGGGTATAAAGGTTGTTGCCAAAAAAGAAAGTATTACGGTTATTGGTAAAGCAACTGACAAGGGTGGCGTTGCATTGGTGGAGGTAAACGGTGAAAAAGCCAGTCTTGATGAGAACGGCAATTTTTCCGTCGATATTCTTCTTAAGGTAGGAGAAAATAACATAACCGTTACTGCTACTAATATTTACAGGATAGAGAAAACGGAGCGCTTTTCCATTGTTCGTGAGGCCGATGTTATAGCTACATCAAAAAGTATAATATCTGCAAATACCGATCTTCCTGAGGCCTCAACTAATATTAAAACAGGTAAATACTATGCTCTGATAATCGGCAATAATGATTATATGTATCTGAGTAAACTGCATATGGCTATCAACGATGCCAAAGATGTTGCAAAGATTTTAAAGGATAATTTTGGCTTTGAAACAAAAGTGATTACTAATGCAAAAAGAAAAGATATTCTTTCCAACTTGAATAATTTCCGCAGGAAGTTAGGTACAAATGATAATTTTTTAATATATTATGCAGGGCATGGGGAGTTCGATAAAGCGTCTGATAAGGCCTATTGGCTTCCAGTAGATGCAAAGCGAGATGACCCGACCGAATGGATAATTGCCGATGAAATCACTTCAAGCATTAAAAGGTTGTCATCACGCCATGTCCTTGTAGTTTCAGACAGTTGCTATTCCGGTACTCTAGCTAGAAGCATTGAGACAGACCTTAGTAAAAAAGGGCCTAGGGGAGAGTTCATAAAGAAGATGCTGAAACGTCCTTCCCGAACACTAATGGCAAGCGGTGGCAATGAACCGGTGTCGGATAGCGGCGGCATGGGCAATTCTATTTTTGCTGATTCTTTAATAAAAGCTCTAAATAATATCGAACATAAAACATTTACAGCGGATGAACTCTTCTATCATCAGGTAAGATCAAGGGTTGCCGGTAAATCAGAACAAGTACCAGAATACAAGGAAATTCGTAACTCCGGACATGAAGGTGGAGACTTTATATTTGTAAAAGTAAGATAGGGAAGCAAAAGCCTAATGCCCGTTTTTGCATTAAAAGCGGATTTGGGAAGTTGGTGGCCGGGTTGGACAGTGCTAAATCTTCAGAGTCTCGGCAATGATGTGGGTGTATCGCATATTACGGCACGGGCCTGGTTGACCATTTTAGAGGCAAGCTTCGTCTCTCAATTTTTGTGCTCCAACCCTGGCACGCCAACGTTGTCAAGCGGTTGATCAAGTCACCCAAACTGTATTTCTACGATGTGGGTCTTGCCGCTTTTCTTCTCAGACTGGAAAATGAAAAACAGGCAAGCCGCGATCCCTTGCGAGGGAATCTTTTTGAAAACATGGTGATCATGGAGGCACTGAAGTGGCGCTACAACAGGGGATTGCGCAACAATCTCTTTTTTTTACAGAGAAAGCAACGGCAACGAGGTTGATCTTATCGCCGAAAACGGCCGGGATATTCTGGCTGTTGAAATCAAATCCGGCGCAACCGTTAACCCCGATTTTTTCAAAGGCCTGCTCCATTTTAAGAAAGCGGTCGGGCCAAACCGAATTGTCAGGGGCGGTATCGCATATGGCGGAGATGAAATGCAAAAGCGGAGCGATATCCCCGTTTATCCGTTAACCCGGTGCGAAGAGTTGTTAGATGTGCAAAAAGAGAAAACTTTAGAGGAACCGAAAACCAAATAGCCGGGAAAAGTAATGCCTATGATGAATGATCTATCATTGGCGAACCGCGGGACAAGATGAGGAGCCGAAGGCCATGTCTCTTTAAACCCCATGCCCGGCGCGGACACAACAAAACATGAAAATATCCGGCTTCTTGCGGACATTTTCATAGAAACACGTGAAGAATTTCCGGTACATCTGGTTATCTCCGAAGAACTACAGTTACTCAACAAACGTAAGCTTCAGAAGATGGATGGCAGCCGGGGGAGCCTATATGAAACCATTGACCGCACGGCCCGTCCACTGCGCAGGTGACCGGCTCGTGCTCCCCAAAATAACTTTAGTCCATTTTCCTTGGCTGGTCTCCAGCCGGAAAATGATTGACAAGGCCGATATTTTTCCTTACTTTTTCCGGCGGAAGGGCGGTATGAATCCGGAAAGATAAACGGCAAAACGTCAAAAGCGAGGACATGATGACTTTAGAAAAATTTGAAAAAGGGAAATTGTACCATTTTTCCGTCATTGATTTTAAAAAGGACCCCCAGCAGCCGCGCAAAACACTCGATGCGGCGGCCCTCGACGAACTGACGGCCTCGATCAAGGAACACGGCATCCTGGAGCCGGTCCTGTTCAAGGAAGGGGATCAGGGCTATGTGACCATCGTCGCGGGGGAGCGACGTATCGAAGCCGCCAAAAAAGCCGGCCTGTTGACCATCCCGGCCCTCTACGTCGATGGCAATGCGGCGGAGATCGCCCTGGTGGAAAACATGCTCCGCCAGGACCTGACGGCGGTGGAGGAAGCGGAAGCGATGAAGCGGCTCATGGACGAAGGAAACTACAATCAGGAACAGTTGAGCAACATCATCGGCAAGCCCCGGAGCACGATCACGGACATCATTGCCTTGACGCGCCTGCCGCAGCAGATCCGGGACGAGTGCCGGGGCGATCACAAGGTTTCCCGGGCCGTCCTGCTGGAGATATCGAGAAAGAAGCAGGATCGAGCCATGCGGACGGAATGGAACAACTACAAGGAAAAACTAAAGAAGGAACAGGCCGGACCACAGCCCCGGGTGGTGCGGGCGCCGACCCCCGAGGAAACGGTAAAGCTGGTGAAGAAAACGGAGGCAAAATTGACCTCCGTCGATACCCAAGAATGGGCGGCGGATCAGAAAGCGGCTTTTTCCGAATCCCTGGGGGGACTGAAAGACCGGATAGAGAACCTGATGGCGGCCCTGGAAGAGAACGACGATGAACGGCCTCCGGGCATGAGTTTATCGTGACTCTATCGTGGGTGCAAAAAGTCCACCCCCAAAAGTTTACAAAAACAAGCAAACAATTCAATTAGTTGCACCGCCGGTGCACCGGCGGAACTTTTCGGGGGCATAAAACAGCGCGGTGTGACCAAGACGACGATGCCGTCCAAATTCATTTCAGGGGGACAAACCAATGAAAGAATTTCCCCCATTATGAAAAAAATTAAACGATCCGCAACTTGGCTGTTCGGATAGCCAGTTCTCTGTCCTTAGTGAACATCCACCACTGCGGCTTTGCTGTATGTGGACCCTTATCTTTCTCTCTGCCCCGGCAGTAGTACCAGTGTCCGTATCTTTCAACAGTTGAGAAAGGATGGTCTCCATCGCAGAGGATGCTGCACTCCCTGATTTCTTTAAAAAAAATGGTCTCTTCAGGGTCTTCTTCATTTGCCAATTCATCAGGCAGGACAATATTAGAAACATCTACACCTTCGGCTTCCTTGCCATCCAACCATTCGGAGATCGTCATGATGTCACCCATTCCTATGATAATCCGCCATAGATGCCAATGCCGGGTCATCGGCCAATAGTATATTGGTGGTCTCGGATTCGTCATCGAAGACGAGCACGGCCATGCCTTTTTCGAGCTTGGATTTGACCGCATTGAAATTAGTATCCTTGTGTGATTCAACCTCGCCATAATCGGTTCCATCTCTGGTGATGAACTCCTCGATGACTCCGTGAAGGGCTTCCATGCTGAGTCTATCGATGGGGATTTTATGAACGGCCATTGTTGAATATCCCGTTTACATGCGATTTACCGTTCACCGATAATGGACAGCCAGCCAGATAGTGTCCTGATCTGGATCGGTCCATTCCACCCGATGGCGCCGATGCTTCTCAATATTGAGAAAATCGCCTGTTTTCATGGTGACGTTTTCTGGTTGATCTTCGAATCTGAGAGTGGCGCTGCCCTTCAAAAGCAGCACCCATTCGTTTTCACCCTGATCATACCAGAATCCCGTTGGGGAAGAATGGCCGCGAGAGATGATCCTCTCGATACGGAAATGGGGTACCTTGAGAATGGTTTCAAAGAATTCGTCGGCAAGGTCCTGGTGAATATCGGCAAAGATGCTTTTCAGGGGTGAATATTGGCTCATAATGGTCTCTTGCCGGTTATCAAGAATATGGGAAAAGTCTTATTTTTGCTGGTGGCATCTTTTTTTGTTACCTGTGCCGCTGTCGTCAAATTTACGTCATCCAAACCGATTTTATCGAAGAGATCCGTCATTACAGACCTCTCGAACCCGAAATGAAAGACGCCGTCATTGGATGAATGAAAGGCGCCATCCTCTGAATCGAGATCCGCAATGCACAAAGATCCGCCCGGCAGCAGGCCTGCATACAGTTTTTCGATCAGGGAAGCAGGATTTTCAGCATGGTGGAGGGTCATGCTGCATGTAATAAGGTTGTATCGTCCTTCCAGAAGGGCATCCTTTTCGAGATCAAGAAATTTCGTTGCTACATTGGGCAATAATAATTGATCAATCTTTTGATTCAACATATCGAGCATTCCCTGTGAGCTGTCCGTACCTGTAATATGGCGGACATGCGGCTGAAGAAGAAGTGTGAGCAGGCCAGTGCCGCAGCCATAATCGAGGGCATCCGTTTCCGGGCTGATACTGACGGCCTTTATAATTGCGGCATAAATATCTTTTGCCAACTTCACTCGGCCGGGATTTTCATCCCATTTCATTGCTTCCCTGTCGAAATCTCTTTTCTCCAGTTGCATTATTTGATTGTTCCTCCTTGCCTTCAAAATAGACATTTGCCTTGTATATGACGCTTACATCATCAAACCGTTACGGAATACTTGCCGGCATATCTGCCTCCTTTTACGAAATTTCTACTGGTCAATAGGCAATCCCCACCATCTACGGGCTTGAATTGTTTATAACCGATATCTGATTTTTCAACGTCCAGAAATCACCGTTATCATAATTGAATCCTTAAATCTAAATTGAAATATGTAAGAACGACATGCTGCTCAACAATCGCCGCAACGCTTATGAAGCCCATTTCCCGAAGGAGAGCGCCATCGTCACTGGTCATGAAAATCCTGGCCGCCAGTCCGGCGGTCCCAGCCGATTTCCTCAACGAGCCTGGGTGCGAAAGAGATTATCTTCGCAGTTTTCATACACCTGATAACGGGGCTAGGCAAGAGATTATAAGAAAGCTTGGAAGATCGGCAAAACTGATATGCCCGCTTAAGGGAAGTCTGGGGCGGCGACCCAGGACAAATTTCTGTGATCAAATATTATCCGCTTTCATCCGTTACTCAATGCCTGGACTGGAGTTTCGAGGGAAAATAGTAGGCAGATGAAAGCTTGGTCAAAATGATAGGTAATGAAGATGCTTCCGGCTTGTTAGCGAGCAAATGGGAATTATTTGGGAACATGCTCTATTACGAATGATTACCACGGGTGGGTCAGCCAGGGTCGGCTATATCGGCGATTTACTGCACCCGCGGGTGTACGCCCGGTATGGGCGTGAACTTATGGGGTGCAAGCCCCCTGTATATGAATTCTTTAACCCCTCGCTTTGTATTTGACAGTTTCGTGGCACATAATAAAATAGAGTGGCTCGTTCGCCTGTTATCGGCTCAACTTCGAACCGACAATCCGGTTTAGGCTTACACCTGATTCGGATGCCTGAATGGCAAGATTTCTGTGAATCTCAGGCGGGACTCGCACCATAAATTTGCCGCTGTATCTTTTACAAGCAATCGGTTGAGGTATCTCTTCGCCGCTATGTGCCATGTCTTTGATAACGCTCTCGACAGTTACTCGGATGCCTTTTAGAGCCAATTCTGGCGATTTGTCCAACCAGCTCAAGCTAGGAAATTCGGTACATAGGCCTACATATTCCTGATCATCTTCAGACCAGGTTACTCGATATGTGTAACGATCATTTTTCAGTGGCATGTTCAACCTCCAACTTTTCAATAGCCAAAAGCACCTGTTTTACTTGGTACACCTTCGCCTTCCCTTTATTGTTTTGTATGTTAATCCTCGGGTCCCCCTTCCATGGAGTTTTGTAAACATGGTGACTTTCTTCCTTCTGTCGTGCCTGACCGAAAGGTAGTGTCAAGTTTTTTGTGTAAAATATTCATAGGCCAATTCCTTGAAGAAA
>DAOQVG010000049.1:0-8904 GCA_035341435.1 Smithellaceae bacterium | reverse complement strand
GATGTTCAGCAGTGAACCTGAACACCAATACCCGTTATTACAGCAATCATTTTAGCTGACTTATACGAAGTTCTATGAACAGTGTTTCGTTGATAATTTGTCATCCTTCTTGTGCCGACAGTTTAAGGCATAGAAAACCCTTATGTCAAGAGGTATTTGGCGGGGTGACATTGTTTCACTTGGACGTCATAACCCAGATGCCGTCCCACTCCTGAACATCCGTCTTCTTCATATCGGTGCATTTTTCCGCATAACTTGCCGCCGCCGGATCGTTGGAAGCTGTGGCAAGAAAGATATCCTGCGCCTCATCAAACTGCCCCTGATAAAACAATTGCAGTCCGCGGTGGAAATTATTTAATATATCTTTTCTTTCATTGTAAACATCATTGCGGAACGGCTCAAAAATCGTCACCGCTTCTTTCTTCCCGACAACGGCAACCCTGGCCAGCTCGCGGTAACGGAAGTTGTCGCCGGACTGCTTCCTCGTTTCCGCCGAAACCATTGTGTACGTTCCGAATTGTTTATTGACGCCTTCCAGCCTTGCGGCCAGATTAACGGCGTCGCCTAGCATGGTGTAGTCAAACCTGTCTTTCGACCCCATGTTTCCCACTACGGCATAGCCGGTATTGACGCCGATGCGCATATGAAGTTCCTTGCCCGTACGGGCAAGATAAAGCGGCCGGAGTTCGGCCAGTTTTTCCTGACACCTCAGGGCGGCGGTTACCGCCCGGCAGGCATGATCCGGGACGTCCAGCGGTGCATTCCAGAAAGCGATGATGGCGTCTCCTTCGTATTTGTCGACCGTTCCGTTTTCTTCATGAATAATGTCCGTCATCGCCGAAAGATAGTCGTTCAACAAAGCTGTGAGCGCTTCCGGTTCAAGGGCTTCCGAAATGGAAGTAAATCCCTGCAGGTCGGAAAAGAAAATGGAAAGTTCGCGTCTTTCCCCGCCAAGGGTAAGTTTTTCCGGATGGGCGATAATCTGGTCGATAACGGCCGGATTAAGGTATTGCTGGAAGGCGGATTTAATAAATTGCCGCTGTATTCCTTCCGTGGCAAAATTTACGACAAGCGAAAGAGTTATGGCGGTAATTACCGCAAATTCGGGTATGACCAGCGGCAGCCAGTAACCCGACAAATAGGCGAGGACGGCGGCGGCCGGCGCTGCGGCGGCAAAGAAGAGGGAAAATATGACGCTTATCCAGACGGAGCGGTAAAAAGTAAGAACAAAAACGCAACAGCAGCAAAGGAGGATTATAAAGGCAATATTAACGGCGAATGGTGTGCGCCGCATGAAATCACCGGAAAGGAAATTATCAAGAAAAGTGGCGTTTAATTCCGCACCGGGGTAGGCGGAGCCCACGGGAACGGGCTTGGTGTCAAAAAGACCTTTGGCGCTGAAGCCGAGCAGTACGTACTTGCCCTGAAACAGCGCGGGATCGAGCTGTGGTTTTTCTCCGTTTCTCATCTGTATCTCAGAACGGATCACGGCGGCGGCGCTGTAAGCCTTATGGGTGCCCGACGGGCCGCGAAATCTGAGGAGGGCCTGACCCGAGCGGTCCAGAGGGATAGCAAGGCCTCCAACGTTCACCAGTCTTTCGGAAAAAACAATATTAACCTTTTCTTCAGCGGCAAAGTAGGCAGCCAGCCCGAGAATAGGCAGCGGTTTGTTGTCAAAGAACCTCAGCGGCGCCATTCTTCTGTAGATGCCGTCTGCATCGGGATTCTGGTCAACATTGCCGAAAACCCGGAAACCGGAAGCGAGATCCCGGTGGGGAAATGTAGCCAGCGGTCTCGACAATTTTTTTTGCACCGACGGTTTTATTGAGGTCTTATCAGCAAAAAACGGTTGGGACAGCCCCTCGGGCCATGTTCGGATGCCGCTTTCGAATCCCAGCCCGCAGGCGGCGGCAACTTTTCCAAACGAACGGCAGGCCTCTTGAAACACTTTATCGTCGCTTACGCCGTATGATGATTGCTCCGTAAACAAAATATCGATGCCCAGAGCCTTTGCTCCGCTGCGATTTAAAAAATCGACGATGGCTCCATAGGCTGTTCTCGGCCACGGCCAGGGCCAGCCATTTTCTTCAGCCGCCCAGTCAATGCTTGGTTGATCAACAAGAATGAGGCAGATGTGAGACGTGTTTTCTCCGGGCTGGGCAAACCTGCCTGCGCGCCAGTCCCAGGTTTTTAGCTCCAGGCCGTTGAACCAGCCGGTAGCCCAGAGAAGCAGAGATATCAACACCGCTGCCAGAGTGATGACAGCGGCGTTGATAATCCGTGTGCGAAAATTTATTGCCGGGCCGATCATATGCCTGCCAGAGCTCGTTTAAATCTTTCCTGCCGTTTAAGTCCCTGGTTGACGGGGGAAAAAGCACCGAAACTTTCTTGAATCGATGCGATTCTTGTTGCCGGTGAAGGATGAGTTTTGGCGAAGTCGAGGGCGCCAGGTTTTAGCCTTGTGTCCATTACCCGGAGCATGTCCACGAGCCCCTGCGGATTATAGCCACAACGTTGAAGTATTACCACCGCAGCCTGATCCGCCTGCCTTTCAAAGGCGCGGGAATAGCCGTTGTTGATAAGAGTGGAGGTTATATCCCTGATGGAACCCTCGAAGATTGTCGTAAGTTCCGCGACCTGGGCGTAGGTGAGGTTTTTGCCGGCTTCCAGAAGCCCCGTAGTAACGGCGCTGGTTATCCTTGATTTCTGAATAGCGTCCAGTCCGTGCCTGTGCTGGACATGTCCTATTTCATGGGCAAGCACGGCGGCGGCGGCATCCTCGTTATTGCAGCAGCGCAGCAGGCCCCGGGAAACAAAAATCAGGCCACCCGGCGCGGCTAAGGCGTTTATCTCATCAGTATCAAGAATCAGAAAGTGGTAGCCGCCGAAAGTTTCGGGAAGATCAGAATGCACAGCGATAGTCTGTCCCAGTTCGTTGATATATCTTGTAGCCCTGTCACTCTGGTAAACTTTGTATTTGTTGGTGATGACGGCGCCGACGGTTCTGCCTATGTAGTATTCCTCGGAGGGGGTTATCTCCTCCTGGCTTCTCTCCACGGCGGTTGCCGTCTTTTCGATGCCTGCCGCCTGCTGAGATGTTAAAATACCCGCTTCCTCACCGACTTTCGCCGCCGTTTTAACAACTTCGCATCCATGCAGTAGCATCATGGATAATGCGGCCAGAAGAATTACGGGGTACAGAATAAATCCGGTTTTTTTATTTATGAATATTTTCATTACCGGCCTCCATTTCCATTAAGTCTCAGTCCGCCTTCTTGGGCAAATTTCTGTTTTTCCGCATCGGAAATTACTATTTGCTCCATTTTGTCCACCCAGCGGAAGCTCATTTGTCTGTTTCTGTTTTTAAATTCTTTTTCCACTTCCGGGTTAAAGCCTTTGCCGGCCAGCTGTAATTCGCTTGCCGATGCTGCGCCCTTTGTGCCTTTAGCGCCGGCAACCAGCTTTATCTCTTTCGCCGAAAGGGCGGAAGAATTGATCCAGCCGGTTCTTCCGGTTTTCTTCAACCGGACCTTTTTCCAGCTGCCCTTTGCACCTTCGACGGTAACCTGATCTCCATATGACGCCCTGCTGATTATCTTTCCAAAATAACCGGGAGTCGCCCGGAGTTGTGTTTCCCTTACCTGAATGCTCATGGTGGCCGCAGCAGAGGCCAAAGCCGTGAGCAAAAAGATACACGCCGCAGAAACAATGGCATAAATAATAATTTTTTTCTTTTTCATATTTTTATCTCCCTGGAATTTGCTGTGTTGACTAAAAAGTAAAGAAATTTGTTTGTGAAGTCAATATTTATATAGATACACAATAGTATACTTAACGAATACAACTTGAAAAATTCAGTCCTTTTGAGTTAAGCATTATTCCGCGAAAAAAAAATATTTAAGAAGCAGGAGTGAAATGTAATGAAGGTATTAGTTAAAAAAGGAAAGCTTCAGGATATAACAAGCCAGACGGTTATTTTGGCTTTATTTCAAGATCAAAAGGAATTGGCGCCCGATGTGATGTTGCTGGATCAGGCGAGCGGAGGACTGGTTGCGGAATTATTAAAGAGCGGCGATTTTGCGGGTAAGCCGTCACAGGTGGCCGTAGTCTACACCAGAGGGGCGATTCCAGCACAGAGAATAGCTCTTGTCGGGCTGGGGAAGGCGGATGAAGTAAACCTGGAAAAGATCCGGGCCGCCTTCAGCAGGGTGATGCAGCATCTGCGCAGTCTAAGTATAAAAGAAGCGGCGACTTCCATTGATATGAATATTCTTCCCGATAAGAAGGAAAAAGTCGTGCAGGCCGCCGTGGAAGGCGCGCTTTTGGGGCTTTACCAGTACACGCCATACAAAACAGTGGGGCGTGAGGATATCAGGGAAATGGAACAATTAAGCATTATAGTGGAAGAAGGAAATTTTTCACTTATTGAAGCCGCCGTGAAAAATGCTCAGATTATTGCAGCCGGTGTTTACTTAACCCGTGACCTTATTTCCGCTCCCTCCAACGAAATGACGCCGACCATTTTGGCGAAAAAAGCGGGAGAGATCGCCCGGAAGAAAAATGTATCCTGCAAGGTCTTTGATAAGTCTAAAATGAAGAAACTGGGAATGAACTCTCTGCTGGGCGTTGCCTCCGGCAGCAGCGAAGAGCCGAAGTTTATTATTCTGGAGTATTCCGGGGGGAAAAGACGGGAGGCGCCGGTTGTTCTCGTCGGCAAGGGTCTTACCTTTGACACCGGTGGAATCTGCATCAAACCGGCGGAGAAAATGGACGAGATGAAGACGGATATGTCCGGCGGCGCCGCGGTTATGGGAACAATAATGGTTGCCGCCGATCTGCAGCTTCCCTTGAACATCGTCGGCCTGATACCGTCCACGGAAAATATGCCCGGCGGCAGCGCCTGCAAACCGGGTGATATTTTGAAATCTTATTCGGGAAAAACAATCGAAGTTATCAATACGGATGCCGAAGGTCGTTTAATTTTAGCTGATGCCCTTGCTTATGCCAGTGAATTTAAACCGGCGGCTGTTATCGATATCGCCACGCTCACCGGCGCCTGCATAATCGCCCTTGGCGATGATGTTATCGGAATGCTGGGAAACAATGACAAACTCAAAGAGAGCATCAGGAATGCCTCCGGGGAAACCGGTGAACTGGTATGGGAACTGCCTTTGTTTGAGCACTACCATGAGCTTATTAAGAGCGATATAGCCGATTACAAGAACACGGGAGGACGCGCCGCCGGCACGATCACCGCCGCCGCATTTCTGAGTAAATTCGTCGGCGATTTTCCCTGGGTTCATTTGGACATCGCGGGGCCGGCCTGGAGCACCAAAGATAAGCCATACATTCCCAAGGGCGCAGCAGGAGTTACGGTGCGTCTGCTGACGGAATACCTGCGCAGCCGTGCCCAAAAATAATTATGCCGCCGCTGCTGGAAATAAAAGAACTAACGACGGTATTTGATACGAATCGCGGCAGGATAAGAGCGGTCGACAAAGTTTCTTTGTCTTTGCAGCAGGGAGAAACGTTGGGCGTTGTCGGAGAATCCGGCTGCGGCAAGACGATGCTGGCGCTGTCGATAATGCGCCTTCTTCCTCCCAACGGCAGTATTATAAAAGGCGCCGTGACATTTCAAGGGCAGGATTTATTAAAACTGTCTTCCGAAGAGATGCGCTCCAAACGCGGCGGTGATATTGCGATGATTTTTCAGGAGCCAATGACTTCTCTGAATCCGGTTATTCGTATCGGCGAACAAATTGCTGAGGCAATTCGACTGCATCAGAGGCTTCCCGCCAAAGAAGCTATGGACTTGAGCATTGAACAACTGCGTGAAGTCGGAATTCCCGAACCGGAAAGAAGAGCGCGGGACTACCCGCATCAACTGAGCGGCGGCATGCGGCAGCGCGTTATGATTGCAATGGCCATGTCCTGTCATCCGAAGTTGCTTCTGGCTGACGAACCGACAACGGCGCTGGATGTTACCATTCAGGCCCAAATTCTGGAGCTGATTGATGAGCTGAAAAAGAAAAACAATATGACCGTCATTTTGATTACGCATGATCTTGGCGTCATCGCCCAGACGGCGGATAATGTCGCCGTGATGTATGCCGGCAAAATTGTGGAAAAGTCTCCAGTGGATGAAATATTCGCCAGGCCGTTGCATCCCTACACTATAGGATTGATCGATTCTCTGCCGGATGGCGGAGAGGGCGGGCAAAGATATCTCAAAACAATTGCCGGCTCTGTGCCCGGTTTGTATGATCTGACGCCAGGCTGCCGTTTCCGGGAGAGGTGTTCCTGGTCGTTCGACCAATGCGCCGCGGTGGAACCGGAGCTGAAAGAGATCGCAACCGGTCATTTTGCCGCCTGCTGGAAGACTCAGCAAAAATATTGAACCGGAATATATTATTATGATGTCCACCCCCCTGGTTGATATTCAGAAACTGGATAAAAAATATACTCTCCCCAGCGGCCTGCTGAATTCGGGAGATAGAATTGTCCACGCCGTTAATGGCGTAGATTTACAGATCATGAAAAAAGAGACGCTGGGACTGGTTGGCGAGTCGGGTTGCGGAAAATCCACGCTGGCGCGTTTGATAACAAGACTGGAAAAACCGACATCGGGTGTGATTAAATTCCAAGGTGTAGATATAAACACTTATGATAAAGAAGCGCTGAAAGCCTACCGCCGCAATGTCCAGTTGATTTTTCAGGATCCTTATTCGTCCCTTAATCCCCGCAAATCGGCCGCCGTCATAATCCGGGAGCCGCTGGTTATCCACGGGATCGGCAATAGAAATTCACGCCGTCAAGCCGTTTTGGATTTAATGGAAAAAGTCGGCTTGAACGCCGAGCAGGCTAATCGTTATCCGCATGAATTCAGCGGCGGACAGCGGCAGCGCATCGGCATCGCGCGGGCGCTGATCCTCCGGCCGGAATTGATCATCGCCGATGAGCCGGTTTCCGCCCTGGACGTATCCATTCAGGCGCAAATTTTAAATTTGCTGAAGGATTTAAAGAAAGAATTCGGCCTGACTTATTTGTTTGTCTCCCACGATCTCAATGTAATCCGCCATATGTCTGATCGCATTGCCGTAATGTATCTGGGGCAGGTTGTGGAACTGGCGGACACGAAAGACATTTATAATTCTCCACTTCATCCGTATACAAAGATGCTGCTGTCGGCGGTGCCTTCTTATGATCCGCAAAAAAAGAAGAGCAGGGCTGCAATAAAAGGAGAGGCGAGGATTCAAAGCGTTCAGGGCTGCATCTTTCAAAACCGTTGTTCGTATAAATTGCCCGTATGCCTGGAGTGGCAGCCTTTATTGAAAAAAATAGATGAGGAAAGGTTTTGCGCCTGTCATCTAGCCGGCGCAATTAAATGAAAAAATGATGAAGGAAGAACGAGTTTATATAAAAAACGGTGAACTGACGATTGAGAGCCTGTTGTCTGTATCCGGAGGGAAAAAAGGTGTCGTTATTTGTCACCCGCATCCTTTGATGGGCGGATCAATGTATAATAATGTTGTGGAGGCGATTCAGGAAGCATATGCTGCGAAAAAATATGCTACGCTGAAATTTAACTTTCGGGGCGTAGGGGGAAGCACCGGTTGCTACGACGATGGAAGAGGTGAACAGGAGGACATTATTGCCGCCGTCAAGTATCTGCAGGATGTCGGCATATCGGAAACAGCCATCGCCGGTTATTCTTTTGGCGCCTGGGTAGCGGCAAAAGTTGTTGAACGCTTTGATGATTTATTTTCAAATGTTGCATTTATTTCACCGCCAGTTAATCTTTATGATTTTAATTGGCCGCAATTAATCAATAAAATTAACGTAATAGTTTGCGGAAACGATGATCAGTTCTGCGATATCCATCTTTTGCAAGAGAAAATAAAAAATATTGCTGCAAACTTGAAAATAATTCCTGCTGCAGACCATTTTTACTTTGGACAGGAAAAAGACCTGATAAATGCTTTGGGGGAATTACTTTGAAATAACTGATACTTACAGATTTACACAGAAATATATTTTTTGCTGTTTTTTAAGAATAGATAAAGACTCTATCCATTAATATCCAAATAAATCTGTATTGCTAATTTTTCTTTAACTTGTTTTAATGGCAACCATAGATTCAACGTGGCAAGTGGTCGCAGGACTTAAGAATTTAATAATAAAAAAAGCTTGATTTTGAAAATAACTGGTGTTAGTATTAAAAGCACTTTACAAAAGTTATGATTCGTTTCAACAGTGTCAAGCGTAATGTTTATTAGGAAGTAGTTAGTGCTGAAGTTTTACAGGAGAGAAAATTAA
Source organism: Smithellaceae bacterium (assembly GCA_035341435.1). Taxonomy (GTDB): domain Bacteria; phylum Desulfobacterota; class Syntrophia; order Syntrophales; family Smithellaceae; genus MVRV01. The sequence goes on along the minus strand of DAOQVG010000049.1, from coordinate 588 downwards.
CCGCTGGGAATTCTTGAATTAGTTGGGAATTCGTGCGGTTTTTTTTGTTTCTAACGGAAATTAAACCGTTAAGGAACAATTATTTAAAAAGGAGGGTTTTAACTGTGGCAGAAGGAAAAGTAAAGTGGTTTAACGAAAAGAAGGGGTTTGGTTTTATCGAAAACGATGAAGGCGGAGATGTATTTGTTCATTATAGCGCAATTCAGGGAACGGGATTCAAGACTCTTTATGAAGGCCAGCGAATCCGTTTCGACATTGAACAGGGAAATAAAGGTCCCAGCGCGGCTAATGTTACACCACTGTAATAATTAATAAAAATAAATTTTATTAGCAAGAAGTGAATTAAAATGCCCCGGTTAACAGGGGCATTTTTTTTGATTAATTGAAGACCTGGCAAAAAGGCCGGATGCTTCAAGGTAAAATATGGCAAAAAAACTGATAGTGATACTGGGGGCGACAGCTTCGGGAAAAACGAAAATGTCGGTGCGTCTGGCTTGTGAGTTGAACGGGGAAATAATCTCGGCAGACTCCCGGCAGGTGTACAAAGGGCTCGATATCGGCACCGGCAAAGATTTAAAAGAATACGAT
>DAOQVG010000048.1:0-9219 GCA_035341435.1 Smithellaceae bacterium | reverse complement strand
GTCAATCGGCGCCCTCCGGGCATGGACCTCAAAAATCTTTTCTCTGCCTTTAACATCCGGCAGCGGCACTATGACCTGTCGGTCAAATCTTCCCGGGCGCAGCAGGGCCGGATCCAGAACGTCGGGGCGGTTTGTCGCCGAAATGAGAATTACTCCGTCGTTGGATTCAAAACCGTCCATTTCGACCAGCAATTGATTAAGCGTCTGCTCTCTTTCATCATGACCGCCGCCCAGGCCGGCGCCGCGGTGGCGTCCAACGGCGTCGATTTCATCGATAAAAATAATACATGGTGCATTTTTCTTGGCTTGGCTGAATAAATCGCGGACACGGGATGCTCCGACACCAACGAACATTTCCACAAAATCGGAACCGCTGATACTCAGGAAGGGAACATCGGCTTCCCCGGCAATAGCCCGTGCCAGCAAGGTTTTTCCGGTGCCGGGAGGGCCCACCAGCAACAATCCTTTGGGGATTCTTCCGCCGATTTTTGTGTATTTCTGGGGATCTTTCAAAAAATCGATTACTTCTTCCAGTTCGGCTTTTGCTTCGTTAATGCCTGCCACATCGGAAAACGTGACCCGTTTGGATTTATCCGTAATTAAACGGGCCCGGCTCTTCCCAAAGGACATTGCCTTGCCGCCGCCGGACTGCATCTGACGCATAAAAAAGATCCAGACGCCGATAAGCAAAAGCATCGGGAACCAGGAAATCAGTAAAGTCATGTACCACGGAGCTTCCTCGGGCGGTTTGGCGGTGATCTTTACATTTTTTTCCCGAAACTGGGTGACAATTTTGTCATCTTTGGGTGCGTATGTTTTAAAAACGGTCCCATTGGCCAGTTTGCCGGTTATATTTTCACCTTGTATGGTTACTTCGCTGATTTGCCCGTTTTCCAGATGAGCCAGCATTTCGGTGTAAATTATCTCTTTCTGCGACCCCTTGGGTTGATTAAAAAGTTGCCAGACCAGTAAAAAGACAAGCAGAACGGTAAGGATAAGAGCAACATTTTTTTGAAGCTGATTCAATATTTTTCTCCTTAAATTAATTAAGTGCAATAACCTTTATAATAATATCCCCATAATCTCAAATAATTTCTAACTCCAGAATATTTTTTGTTTCCGGGGTTATTTTGACCTGATCGTTCAGATGCATATTTTCAATCAGAAGCACAGCCTGCCGGTCCGCCAGCAGCATCATTTCATCACGTTTTTGTTGAGTAATTTTTCTGTTTATGAAGAAAGATTTAAGCTTCTGCCTTCCGCACATGCCCAGCGGCTGAAACCAGTCGCCCGCCCGGCGATTACGCAAAACCAGCGGCGGCCGGATTTTGTCGAAATCGATGTAATGTTTGCTTCTATTGCTGAAATCAACTTTATCTCTGGCCACCAGCTGCAACCGGACGGTCAAATTCCTTTGGGCGACATAAACCTGGCCGGGAACTTCTATCTCATACAAATATTCTATTTGTCCTGTTCCTTTCTGAAGACGTTCCAGGATTAAATTTTCGTACTCCCGTCTGGCCTCGATTCCGCTGGGGAGGCAAATCTTCTTTCCTGATTCTGAATCTTGCAGAAGCTTCGCGAGGGAATCAATGTGTAAAAAAGTAACGCCGTTTTTCTGGGGGTTGAAATCTTCCAGAACTTTTTTCAGCATTCTCCTCCGAATAGCCGGATGGAGCGTGCCCAGGTATCCGATGTTCAGCACAATTTTGTTGTTTTGTTTTTTTACGCATGTTGATTTAAATGCTTCGTTCACGCATTCGCCGATAAAATTATTCTCGTCGCGGAGAATTTGCGCCATCTGCGCCAGAGCTTCATCAAATTTTGGATTAAACTCATTTTTCAAATAAGGAAGAAGCTCCAGTCGAATTTTATTGCGTAAATATATTTTGCTTTCATTCGAGCCGTCCTGCCGGTAAGCGATATCCGCTTTCTTCAGATAAGCAATAATCTGCCGGCGCGAGACTTCCAGCAGCGGGCGAATGTATTTACCATCGCGCAGGGGCAGAATTCCTTTCAGCCCTTCTAAACCGCTTCCCCGTATTAAGTGCAGCAACACCGTTTCCGCCTGGTCCTGTAGATTATGCCCCAAGGCAATTTTTCCGGCGCGCCGGCTTTTGGCCACTTCATCAAAAAACTGGTACCTCCGGCGGCGATAAAAATCTTCCGGGGAAAGTCCTTTCGGAATATCCGTCGCATCCATTTTGCCGGAAACAAATGCCAGGCCCAGGCGTGAGGCCAGCCTGCCCGCTTCCCGTTCGTCCGTATCTGATTCCGCTCCGCGTAATCCATGATTATAATGAGCCAGTATGACGGAAATGCCCATGGAAGGAGCAATTTCGGCCAGCGCCAGAGCCAGCGCCGTCGAATCCGGGCCGCCGGAGAGGCCCACCACCACCGACTCATCCGGCTTCAACAATCCGTATTTAGTTATTGTATTTTTTACTTTTTCGAACATTTTCAACAAAATACAGAACTTATCTCCCCGAGACTTTTACAATAATAATCGGCACGAGCAGCCAATAAGTCAATTCGTTTTCCCAGTCCGTTTAAATAAGCACAACTTAAGATTCCGGAATTTTTGGCGAGTGCAATGTCATTTAAGCCGTCGCCGATGATTACAACTTTTTCTTTTTCCAACTTGTATTTGTCCAGCAAGTAGTCCACCAAACGCTTATCCGGTTTCCTGTAGGGAAAAGAACCGTCGCCGATTATTTCTTCAAAATATTTTTCTATGCCCAATCCCTTGCTGATGGCCAGTGTGAAAGGATAACGTTTATTCGTGAGAATGACCTTTTTCTTGTGGCGGAAATGTTCCAATAATTCTTTTGCCCCCGGATACAGCACGGTATTGTCCAGAAAATGTTCACCATAATGACTGCTGAATATTTTCAGCGCTTCCGGGTATAAGGACTGATTATCCTTCCCCAGCGACCTTTCGATTAATTCTTTTACACCGTCGCCGATAAAAGAAATTATCTCGTCGTCTCCTCGAAGTCCGCAACCCAGCCGGCCCAAAGTGTAGTTGACCGAAGCAATCAGATCAGCGCCGGTGGATACCAATGTGCCGTCAAAATCAAATATCATTAAATCAACTTCTCTCATTCTTCCTCCTCCGCGCTATATAGCCAATTATACTATTAAAAACAAGATTGTTTCTTTAGTGGAAAAAAGCCGCCCGGCGACAATATTGTTTTAAGTGTTTTCCAACTCCACAAATATGTATTTTTTCACAAACCGCCTTTTTATATATGTGTCCGTATTTATGATGCATTTAACGATGGCAAGCTTATTGCTTTTTTGTCGGTCAGTTCACAGGAGGATATAGAAAAATGAATATTGAAATCAGCGCGGGTGACACGGCATGGATCCTGGTATGTTGTTCTCTGGTATTATTGATGACGCCGGCCTTGGCATTTTTTTACGGCGGCATGGTGCGGAGAAAAAATGTTCTTTCCACTTTGACCTTGAGTTATATTTTTATGGCATTGATTGGAGTTCAGTGGATTGTTTATGGTTATTCTCTGGCCTTCGGCTCCGACATTAACGGACTGATCGGAGGCCTTAACTTCCTCGGTTTTCAGAATGTGGGTGCATCGCCTAATGCCGACTACAGTAAAACTATTCCCCACACGCTTTTTGCCGCCTTTCAAATGATGTTTGCAGTGATTACGCCGGCTCTGATAACAGGCGCCTTTGTGGAGAGAGTCAAATTCAAGAGTTTCCTTCTTTTCAGTCTGCTGTGGGCGACGATGGTCTATGACCCTTTATGCCACTGGGTATGGGGACAAGGCGGATGGCTGAAAAGCATGGGTGTTCTTGACTTTGCGGGAGGAACGGTTGTGCATGTGGCCGCCGGTTTCTCGGCGCTCGCTTTTGCCCTGGTTATCGGACCCCGCAGAGGCTATGGCAATTCTTCTATTGAACCGAACAACATCCCGCTCACTGTTTTAGGGGGGGGCTTGCTCTGGGTCGGCTGGTTCGGATTTAATGCCGGCAGTGCATTGGCTGCCAATGGCGTGGCGGTTAATGCCCTTTTGACAACTAATTCTTCGGCGGCGACTGCCGGCATCGTCTGGATGATGCTTTCCTGGCTGGATGGCCGTCCCAGTACGCTGGGAATCGCTACCGGCATGATTGTAGGTCTTGCTGCCGTAACTCCGGCATCCGGATATATTACTCCACTGGCTGCAATGGTCGTGGGTGCAGTAGCAGCACCGCTTTCTTACTACGCCATGCGTTTTCGTGAGAGACGCAGGTTGGATGAATCTCTGGATGTGTGGGCTTGCCACGGCATGGCCAGTTTATGGGGAATGGTGGCAACAGGTCTTTTTGCCACCATCTCCGTCAACGCCGGCGGTGCAAATGGTCTTTTCTTTGGCAATCCGAATCAGATTTGCATTCAAATTCTGGCTGTTCTCACCACTATGATTTTCTCCTTCACGATGACTTATATCCTGGCCAAGCTTTTAAATATCAGTATAGGTCTGCGGGTCTCCCCGATGGAAGAAGAAGTGGGATTGGATATCAGCTCGCATGGTGAGAGAAGTTATTCTTGAAGAAGACATTTCATAACAAAACTTTTCTTTATAATTGATTCAGGAGATATGAGATATGCTGAAAAAAATAGAGGCCATAGTTCGTGAAGACAAGGTCAACGACGTCAAAGATGCCCTCTCTGAAATCGGAATTGTCGGTTTAAACATGTTTGAAGTCCGGGGCCATGGACGTCAGGGGGGGATTCAATTGGTCGGCCGCGCCGGCGTTTACCAGGTAACCATGCTCCCGAAGATTCAGATCAACATTGTTTTGAATGAACGCAATCTTGACGAAGCGCTGGAAGTGATATTGAAATCCGCCTACACGGGTGAACCCGGCGACGGTATAATCTTTGTCACCCCGGTCGAGGATGTGATTCGCGTCCGGACACGGGAACGTGGAGAACAGGCTATGTCCTATCCGGGGGATATCGATTCGAAAAGATCCCGGCAAAACGGGTAGCCTTACATAACGACATAAATTTAATATTTTGGGGAAAATGTTTGACCGCATCTACTGTTTGTGTTACTGAAGGGAACCGCTTGGATCCCTTTTAACTGACTGAGACGGCATGGGAATTAACTACACTACTGTCTTGACAAAGGTCTTCCACTTGTGGAAGACCTTTTTTATTTGGATTATGAAAAATAATAACTCTTATAATATTGCCATAATAGGAATGGGCAAAGTGGGAACGGCAATTGGCCATCTTTTAAATAGAGCAGGCCATAAAATTATATCCGTTTCCGATAAATCTGCGGCTGCCTTGAAGACCTCCCTGCCCTACACTGGAGGGGAAGCTTTCAGCGATCCCCGAGAAGCCGTCATTGGAGCGGATATCATCCTCATTACCACTCCCGATGATATCATTGTTGATGCCTGCAGCGAAATCGCCGTTCCCGAACTGATTGCAGGAAAAATTATTTTTCATATGAGCGGCGCCGGTGGTCTCGACCTGCTGGATGCGGCTAAAAGAGCCGGCGCCGATGTCGCGAGCATCCATCCCCTGCAGAGTTTTTCTTCCATTGATACAGCCATCAATAATATACCCGGAAGTATTTTTGGAATTACCGCCGACAAAAAAGTTCAGGAGACAGCCGGCAAAATTGTACATGATCTGAAAGGCATTCCTGTTTTTATTTCTCCCGCTCAAAAGCCGCTTTATCATGCCGCCGCCTGCTTTGCTTCCAACTACCTTGTCACTTTATTAAATGTCGTTGAAGCGATTTTTGAGTCCATCGGGATAGATAAAGAAAATGCGCAAAAAGCTTATCTGCCCCTGGTTTACGGTACTCTGAAAAATGTAGAGAAATCCGGTTCGATCCAGGCATTAACCGGCCCGATCGCCCGCGGAGATGCGGGCACAATTAAAAAACATATTGCCGCCATGAAAGAGACACAATCTGAATATGCGCCTCTTTACAGTGCTTTGGGATTAATTACAATAGAAGTTGCCCGGAAAAAAGGCACGCTGTCCGCAAAGCAGGCAGAAATAATTAATAATCTTTTAAAAGGAGTCATCGATTATGAGCACCCAAAAGAAAAGCAGCCGTAAAACTATTCTGGATATCAAGAAAATGAAGGAAACCGGCGAAAAAATCACCGTACTAACCGCTTATGATTATGCCATTGCTTCCATAATGGACGAATGCGGTGTCGATATGATTCTAGTGGGGGATTCATTAGGCATGGTGGTTTTAGGTTATGATACGACTCTTCCGGTTACGATGGAGGATATGCTGCATCATACCAAGGCCGTTTCCCGGGGGGCGCAAAATACCCTTGTCATTGGTGACATGCCTTTTCTTTCTTACCAGGTTTCACCGGAGGTTGCCCTGGCTAATGCCGGACGTTTCCTGCAGGAAGCGGGGGCTCAGGCCGTTAAGTTGGAAGGCGGCAGAGAAACAGCCGAAATAGTTCACAAGATCACTTCCGCCGGAATCCCGGTTATGGCCCACATCGGCTTGACACCCCAGTCCATTCACCAGATCGGCGGGTTTAAGGTCCAGGGGAAAAAAGAAGACGCCGCGCAGCGAATAATCGGTGACGCCAAAGCGATGGAAGAGGCCGGAGCGTTTTCGGTAGTCCTGGAATTAATACCGGAAAAACTTGCTGAAGAAATAACAAAATCCGTAAACATTCCTACCATCGGCATCGGTGGAGGAGTCAATTGCGACGGGCAGGTTCTGGTAATAAACGACATGTTGGGGTTATATGATAAATTTACTCCCAAGCATGTAAAAAAATTCGCCAACTTGAATCCGATAATTAAAGAAGCGGTGAACGGCTACATCACGGAAGTAAAAAATTGTACTTTCCCGGACAGCGAGCACAGCTTTAAATAATGGACTCGTAAAAAATTATATAAGCAACGTTTTAAGAAACCGTTTTAAGCAGCTTCAGGCGGGATAAATTATATTCCATTTTGCCGATTCCAATATCCGCTGCATGTTTCAGGCAGGCGCGCCAGTTTGTATTGGTATGGATGCAGGAAAATGCATCTGCGCCTTCCTTATAATTGGCTTCCGTGAGCGCGGTGCCCGGAATCTTGACGGCGGTGTTTACCATGTCGACGCAAGCACAATCCAGCGCCACAGGATCAAAGGAAGCGGCAATGCCGATATCGGGGACAATCGGTGCATCGTTGGCCGGCCAGCAGTCGCAATTAGGGGAAATATTCATAAGAAAACTGATATGAAAATTCGGCTTTCCTTTCAGTGCGGCGAATGCGTATTCGGCGATCTTTTCGGCGGTAGTATCGGAGTCTTGATTCCAGACAACCTGGGCTGCGTTAAACTGGCAGACTGCAATGCATTGACCGCAGCCTATGCATTTGGCATAATTTATGATTGCATTCTTCTCTTTATCGAAACTGATCGCTTTCTGCGGGCAGTATTTGATGCACATCCCGCAGGAAATGCAGTTCTTCTTGTTGATGGCGGGTTTTGAAGCCGAATGCATCTCCAGCTTGCCGCCTCTGGAACCGGAGCCCATCCCGATGTTTTTGAGCGCACCGCCAAAACCCGTAAGCTCATGTCCTTTAAAGTGAGTCAGGGAGATGATAATATCTGCATCGGCGATTGCAGAGCTAATTTTTGCCGTCCTGCAGTGCTTCTGGTTTATCTTTATTTCACGGAATTCCGTTCCCCGCAGACCGTCGGCGATAATAACGTTTGCTCCGGTGGTGGTCCAGGAAAATCCGTTTTCCTCGGCCGCGCGCAGATGATCGATCGCATTGGAGCGGCGTCCTGAATAGAGCGTATTAGAATCGGTGAGGAAGGGTATGCCGCCGAGATCACGGATATACGAAACGACCGTGGCTGCATAGTTGGGACGGATGTAGGAAAGGTTTCCCGGCTCTCCGAAATGAATTTTCAGCGCCGTGAATTTACCCTTGAATTTGATTTTTTCCAATCCGGATTGTTTCAGCAGTTTTCTCAGCTTCTGCTGTAGATTGCTGTCCGGTCTTGTCCGCAGATCGGTAAAATATACTTTTGAGGCCATATTAATTACTTTTCATAAACCGTAATTTTAGCTTTATCGCGTAATTTTTTCAGCAGGGCGTTGAAAACCGCCGCCTGTTTTTGCTGTTCCAGATAATGGGAAATCTTTTCTTTAACTTCTTCCAAAGGAGCGGTCTTCTGCTGATTAGTTTCCAATACCTGGATTACGTGATAGCCGTATTCAGTGGCGACCACCGGCCCCACAGCATTAATTTTCTGGGAAAAAGCGGCATCTTCAAAGGGCTTCACTGTCTGTCCTTTGCGAATCACACCCAGATCTCCACCGTTTTCTTTGCTGGGGCAATCAGAATTTTTCCTGGCGAGTTCCGCAAAATCGGCGCCGCCGACTATCTGGCTACGCAGGCCCTCTATTTTCGCTTTTTTTTCCGCTTTAACTTTTTCATCATCCCCTTCGGCAAACGCGATCAGAATATGGCGCACACGCACGCCTTCGGGAATAATAAATTTGTCTTTATTCTCTTCGTAAAATTTACTGATCTCTTTTTCTGTCGGCTTTGCTTTACTTCCCGCTTCCTGCTTGACAAGTTTCGAAACTTTAATTCCCAGCGCAATATGCTCCTTGGAAATATTATTTTCTTTCATAAATGTTTCCAATTTTTCTCCGGGCGGGAGAGTAGATTTGATTTGATCCATCGTGGCTTTAATTTCTTTATCAGTCGCCGCAATTTTTCTTCTTTCCACTTCATTGGTCAGAAGGTTGCGAACGACAAATTCATCGATCATTTGTTTTCTTATTCTTGCCTGCGCATCTTTTAATTTAGCGGCCGGAATTTTACCTTTAAAAGTTTTGAGCTTTTCTTTGACGGCTGCGTCAAGAGCGGATTTCTTCAATATATTACCATCTACACTTACGGCTGTATCTCCGGTATTGGGTTCCGGGAGCGCCGGTTCCGGAGGAAGACTGGTAGCCACGGCAAATGGTTGTATTTGATTTGTGCCTGCTGCCGGAGTCTGATTAACAGTCTTTTTTTCTTCGTTGTTGCTGCATCCGGCCATAATCAGAATTGTAATCAGGATTATCAACCAATGCCCCTTGATGCTTTTTTTCATGAATTTCCTCCGGTAATTATTGATTTGCACTATATTTTTAAATATTTAAGCTCAGTAGTGTCCGGTTAATGTAGATTTATTGTGTTAAAAAATCAGCAATAACAAG